>DAOUHY010000317.1:0-3113 GCA_034428435.1 Caldilineaceae bacterium
GATCCTCGCCGAGCTCATCATGCCCGACCTGCTCGAACAGCTGGAGCAGGCCCGCCTCGACCTCTCCCGCGCCGAAAGCGTCCTCTGGGTCTACGAAAACGAACTCACCTTCGATCTCGAAAGAGCCCAACTGGAGGCCCGCCGCGCCGAGCTGCTCCTGCAGCAGGCCCGCGAGGCCGGTGACACCACCGAGATCGCCCTCCAGGAAGTAGCCCTGCAAATCGCCCAAGTCAACCTGCGCGAAATCGAAAGCCGTGTCGACCCATCCCTGGAACAGGCCGTCGCCCGCGCCAAATTGGCCGTCGCTGCCCTCGAACGCCAGGTCGAGGAACGCCGTATACGCGCACCCTTTGCCGGCCAGGTCGTCGCCGTCGGCATCGGCCTCAACAGTATGCGCGGCCCCCTCGAACCGCCCCAGCGCCGCGCCGACGTGCCCGCCTTCTCCCCCTTCATCGTCATCGTCGAACCCGATCCCGTAGAGCTGATCGTCTCCAGCCAGGCCGCGCGCGCCGCCGACCTCGTTATCGGCAAAGAGGTCACCGCCATTCATCGCTGGGCACAGGACCAGCCCTTTCCCGTCCATGTCGCACAACTGCCCACCATCTCCTCCGGCGATCGCTTCATCCCCGGTTTCCCCGGCTCCATACATCTCTCCGTTGAAGGCGAAACGCCCCCCCTCGTCGCCGGAGAGTTTATCAATATCGAGGTCGTCGCCGCCGTGCGCGACGACACGCTCCTGTTGCCCGACGCCGCCGTACGCCGCTTCGGTGGACGCACCTTTGTCGTCGTCCAGGATGGCGACCGCCAGCGCCGCATCGACATCCGTACCGGCCTCGAAAGCCAGGGTATGGTCGAAGTGCTGGAAGGTCTCGAAGAGGGCGATGTCATCTTAGGTCGATAAATGCCCAACCGTCTCCCCTTCCTCGGGCTGGCGCTCCGCCGCCTGTTTAGCAGACCCAGCCTGACCCTGCTGTCCCTCCTCAGTATCGTTCTGGCAATCGGCATGGTTGCCAGTATCCCCGTCTTCTCACAGGGGGTCTCCTACCTGCTGCTCCAGGACGAGCTCGCCCACATCGGCACCACCTTCCACCGTCCCCCCCTCACCATGCGGTTCTACTTTATCGTCCCCAAATCCGCCGCCCTGCCCCTCGACAGCGCCCTCCGCCTCGAACACGAATTTCGCCGCATCGTCGAAAGAGAGACTGGCCTCGCTGTCGCCGAAACGTTGACCTACGTCGCCAGCCCCGGTATGACCATCCAGCCCGCAACCGACGACACTACCTACACCAACCTCAAAGAAAACATCATCGTCGAGAATGTCCAGTTCGCCGTCGTCACCGATATCCGCGACCGCATCGACATCGTCGAGGGCCTTCCCTTCGGCACCGAAACCGCCGACGGCACCGTGAACGTCTGGATGTTTGAAGAAAAGGCTACCGAGCTGGGCTTCCAGGTCGGTGAGACCTACCACATGGTCGAAGGAGCCAGCGGAAACGAGATACCCATCACCGTTGCCGGAGTCTGGAAGCCGGCTGAACTCTCCGACTTCTACTGGTCCGCTACCACCATCTCCTGGCGCAAACTCCTGCTCGTCACCGATAACACCTATCGCCGTTCCGTCGAGCCCGCCGTCAGCCGCCGCACCGGCATCGCCGTCTGGTACCTCAACCCTGACGAAGAATCGCTGAAACTCCATCAGGCCGATTCCGTCGCCAACGGCCTCAGAATCGTGCCAAGCCGGGCCGACCTGCGTTTCACCGGCACCAAAATGGATGTCTCGCCGGAGTTGCCTCTGAATCGCTATCTGCAGCGAAGGGCCAGCCTGTCCGCTCTCCTCGTCGGCTTCAGCCTGCCCGCCCTCGGACTCCTCCTCTTCTTCCTCTGGATTCTCTCGCACGTCACCGCCCAGTTCCAGCAGGAAGAGGTTGCCATCCTCGCCTCGCGCGGCGCTGGACGCCGCTTCGTCGCCCTCCTCATCCTTCTCGAATCTTTTCTCCTTCTCATTGTCGGCATCCCCCTCGGGCTCGGCGCCGGCTATATCATGGCCCGCGCCATGGGATTGGCCTCCGGTTTCCTCTCCTTCACCCCCCGCGCCGGGATCCCCGCCACCGTCCTTGAAGTAGACTGGCGTCTCATCGGCATAGCCGTATTGCTGCTCCTCCTGGCGCGCGGCATCCCTGCCCTGCGCGCCGCCCGCGGCGGCATCGTCCAGCACCTGCGCGCCCGCTCCCGTCCCCACGCCGCCATTACCACCCTGCTGCTCATCGGCGACGGCGCCCTCATCGTCCTTTCTTGGTATGCCTACCGCCAGCTCAGCCAGCGCGGCACACTCGGCATCATCGGCTGGGAGCCCAGCGGCGATCCCTTCCGCGACCCGCTCCTGCTTCTTACGCCATCCCTCTTCGTCTTTACCTCAGCACTCGTCCTGACCCATCTATTCCCCCTGCTCATGGGGCCTGCCGATCGCCTTGGAAACCGCCTCCGCTCATTCGTCGCCTACATGGGCCTCACCCAGCTCCACCGCCAGGGCAGGCACTACTCCGGCAGCCTCTTCCTCACCATGGTCTGTCTCAGTCTCGGTGCCTTCTACGCTTCGATGGCCCTCAGCCTCGACCAGTGGCTGGCCGACCGCATCCACTACCAGGTCGGCGCCGACTACCGCTTCCAACAGGGAATCCCACCTCCGGAGATGGGCGGGCCACTTCCCGGGGAAGAGGCCGATCCAGAGGTGGTCAGCGCGTGGCTGCTTCCAATCGACGACTACCTGCAAATACCCGGCGTCGATGACGCCACCCGCGTCGCCGTCTTTAAGACCAAGACCAGTGTTTCCCGGCAAATCGACGCCGTCTTCCTGGGTATCGACCGCTACGACTTTCCCCGCATCGCCTTTCATCGCTCCGACTTCAACTACGCCTCCCTCGGCGAACTGATGAATCGACTCGGCATGTATCCCAACGGGGTCCTCGTCTCGCGTAACTTTCTGCGCCGTAGCCGCCTCCTCGAAGGCCAGATGACCAAGCTGACCATCTCCATTAACTACGGCTCCTTCGAGCACGAATTCCTGATCGTCGGTTCCTACGACTACTTTCCTACCGCCTATCCCCAGGACACAG
>DAOUHY010000318.1:0-8564 GCA_034428435.1 Caldilineaceae bacterium
AACCCCTCTCGGGCAGGCACCCGTCCCGAATGTAGACACCAGGTCGGCGAGGCATGTTGTAGGAGAGGGGGCGTTGCGGGGGCGGAGCCCCCGCACAAGGGAGGGCCGAATAGGCCCGACCGCCCAGAACTGCAGTGGTCAGTGGTCAGAGAAGGCGCTTCACCTACTTCAGGGTTGAAAGCGGACTGGACATGGCTCCGTAGCTACCCGAGGTACAGGAGAGTTCACACCACTTTTGGGATGCACGCTCGCCCCCTTTCCTGAGGCCAGTTGTTAGCGCTGGCCTGTGCTTTCTGCTACACTGCCAACTGTTGTGACCAGCCGCCGGTGACTGCGGCTGGCGATATAACTTTCCTATAGGACATGGGGTTCCGGCCACCGGTCTTTTCTACGTATTGGGAGTGTTGACATGACTGCACCCAGCGATTATCGACATGTATCTTACTTGTGGGACGATGAAGTCGCGGCCGGTCTCGATCCGGTCGGGCGTCTCGTTTACCGTTCCAATCTACTGGGTCAGGACCTGCGCATCACCAATACGGGTGGAGGCAATACGTCTTCCAAGTATATGGAGACCGACCCTCTGACAGGCGAGACGGTTGAGGTGCTGTGGGTCAAGGGATCGGGCGGGGACCTGCGCACGTCGAAGCGGGAGAATTTTTCGTCGCTGTACATGGACAAGATCCGGCAGCTGCAGGCAATCTATGACGCGGCGGACGAGAAGGGGGTCAAGACGGCGATCGAAGACGAGATGGTGGGGAAGTATCTGCACTGCGTCTACGATCTCAACCCGCGGGCCTCTTCGATAGACACGCCGTTGCACGCGTTTATACCCGCCGCTATCGTAGACCATACGCATCCCAACGCGGTTATTGCAATTGCTGCGGCCGAGGATGGGGAGGCGCTGACGGCGGAGATTTTCGGCGACCAACTGGGCTGGGTGGACTGGCAGCGTCCGGGCTTCGATCTGGGGCTGGTGATGGGTGAGGCGGCAGAGGCCAACCCGGCGATGGAAGGCATCATGATGGGCGGTCACGGGCTGATCAACTGGGCCGGGGACGACAAAGCCTGCTACGAGTTGAGCCTGGATATTATCGAGAAGGCGGCCCTGTATATTGAGAGCCGGGACAAGGGGGCAGAGACTTTCGGCAGTCAGAAGTACGCGGCGCTTGGCGACGATGAACGGGAGGCGCTGCTGGCGGCTTTGCTGCCGGCGCTGCGGGGCATGGTGAGCCAGGAGAATGTTTTTGTGGGCACGGTGCAGGCGGACGAGGCGATTCTGCGCTTCGTGAACAGCCATGACGCGGCCCGGCTGGCGGAGTTGGGGACGTCCTGTCCAGACCACTTTCTGCGCACCAAGATAAAGCCGTTTTACGTGGACTGGGACCCGCAGACGAAGGATGTGGATGCGCTACTGGGGAAGATGGCGAGCGGACTGGCCGAGTACCGGCAGGACTACGCCGACTACTACGACGCGCACAAGCATCCGGATTCGCCGGCGATGCGGGACCCGAACCCGACGGTAATTCTGATTCCCGGGGTGGGCATGATCTCATGGGGCAAAAATAAGAGTGAAAGCCGGGTGACAGCGGAGTTCTACAACTGCGCGGTAGAGGTGATGCGGGGCGCGGAGACGGTGAGCAGGTACGCGGCGCTGCCGAAGCAGGAGGCCTTCGATATCGAGTACTGGTTGCTGGAAGAGGCGAAGCTGAGGCGGATGCCACCGGAGCAGGAGCTGGCGCGCAGCGTGGTTGTGGTGGTCGGCGCGGGGAGCGGTATCGGGAGGGCGATTGCGCACCGGGTAGCGAAGGAGGGTGCGCATGTGGTGTGTGCGGACCTGAACGCGGAGGCGGCGCAGGCGACGGCGGATGAGTTGACCGGCATCTATGGGGTCGGCATCGGCGTCGCGGGTACGGGCATCTCGGCGTGCGGGCCGGCGATTGGGCTGGGTGTGGATGCGGGGGACCGGGCGAGCGTGCGAGCGCTTTTCGATCAGACGCTGCTGGCCTATGGGGGCATCGACCATTTGGTCGTCACAGCCGGGTACTACTACCCGCCGGATGCCAGCGGCCAGATTCCGGATGAGAAGTGGGACACGACGTTCGACGTGAACGTAAAGGGCGCGTATATCGTCGCGGATGAGGCGCGCAGAATCTGGGAGTCGCAAGGACTGCCGGGCTCGCTGGTGATCGCGACGAGCGTCAACGGGGCGGTGGCGAAGAAGGGTTCGCTGGCGTACGACACGAGCAAGGCGGCGGCTAACCATCTTGTGCGCGAGCTGGCGATTGAGTTGGCGCCGAATGTGCGGGTCAACGGGCTGGCTCCGGCGACGGTTGTGACGGGCAGCTCGATGTTCCCGCGGGAGCGGGTCATATCGGGGTTGCAGAAGTACGGGCTGCCCTTCGAAGAGTGGGAGGAGACGGAGGCGCTGCGGGACCGTTTGGCAGCATTTTATGCCGAGCGGACGCTGACGAAGCAGGCGATTCTGCCGGAGGACCAGGCCGAGGCTGCGTATCTGCTGATGAGCGGGGCGCTGGCGAAGACGACGGGGCAGATTCTCAACGTGGATGGGGGGCTGGTGGAGGCGTTTCTGCGCTAGCGGACCGGATCGAGTGGCTGGGCCGACGGCAGTAGTGAATAGGAAGAGCAATGATGGCGACACCGGAGAATACTTGATGCCTGAAAGAGGATTTCCAAGCCCGGCTGCGCTGCGAAGCGGCGAGAGCGATCTGGTTGCGCACGTGCAGGAGATTTGCGACCGCATCGACGCTGAGGACTCACTTATCCAGACGTTGCTGCCGGAGCCGGGGCGACGCCCGCGGCTGACGCGTGAGGCCGAAGCGCTTCTGGCCCGCTTCCCTGATCCAGCGCAGCGGCCGCCTTTGTTCGGGCTGCTTGTGGGTGTGAAGGACTTTTTTCGCGTGGATGGGTTTCCCACGAAGGCCGGTTCGAAGCTGCCGGCGGAGTTGTTCGAGGGGGTGGAATCGGATGTGGTGACGCGCCTGAAGCGGAACGGCGCGTTGATCGCGGGCAAGACTGTGACGACAGAGTTCGCGTACTTTCAGCCTGGGCCGACGCGAAACCCGCATAACACTGAACATACGCCGGGCGGCTCGAGCAGCGGTTCGGCCGCGGGTGTGGCAGCGGGGTTCTTTCCGCTGGCGCTGGGCACGCAGACGATTGGCTCGGTCATTCGGCCGGCGGCGTTTTGCGGGATCATTGGCTTCAAGCCCAGTTATGACCGAATCGATACCGCAGGGATGCTGTTCTTCTCGAAATCTGTGGACCATGCGGGACTTTTCAGCCAGGATGTGGCGACGATGAAGCTGGCATGCTCGGCGCTGTTGGGAAATTGGGATGCCAGCGCGGGAGCGCCTCCCGGCGGTCTGCCGGCGCTGGCGGTCCCAGACGGCCCCTATCTGGAAGAGGCCGAGGAGGCCGGTTTGCAGCAGTTCGAAGAAACGCTGGAAAGGCTGGCTGCCGAGGGGTTCGGCGTCGAACGCGTGCCGTTTTTCCCGGACTATGCCGATCTTAACGTGCGCCACCGGCGGCTGACTGCTGTCGAAGTGGCCGAGGTGCATAGGGAGTGGTACGGGGCGTATTCGGACCGGTACAGCGTGCATATGCACGAGATCATGGAGACCGGGGCAACTGTTTCCGACGAGGAGCGGGAGGGGATACGCGCGGACCAGCTGCGATTGCGGCACAAGATGGAGGAGGCGCTTCTCAACTGCGGGGCCGATTTGTGGATTGCGCCGGCGGCACCTGGGCCCGCGCCGTATGGGATTCATTCGACCGGCAACCCGATCATGAATCTGCCGTGGACGAACGCGGGTGTGCCGGCGCTGGCAGTTCCGTCGGGTGAAGCGGAAAACGGGCTGCCGCTGGGTGTGCAGTTCTGCGCGCCGTTCGGCGCGGACGAGCGTCTGCTAGCTTGGGGAGAGGCGATAGAAGCGCTAGTGAGGGGATAGGACGATGAAAAGATTTCCTGCAGCCGCGGTGTCTGTTTTGCAAACGGCCGCGGCTGTTCTGCTTCTGGGGGCCTGCGCGGTGGGTCAGTTTCCAGCCCAGCCTTCGCCCGCGGAGGCTCCCACGGCGGTAGCGGCTGAAGGGCCGGAACAGGTAGGAATCTGGCAGAGCGGCGCGGCGATGCCGACGGCGCGCTCGGAGATGCGGGTCGCGGTTGTGGATGGAGTTTTCTATGTTCCGGGCGGGTTTGGCGGGTTGACCAGTTTTGAGGCGTACGATCCGGCGAGCGACAGCTGGACGGCGCTGGCGCCGATGCCTGAACCGGCGCACCATATGATGGTGACAGGGTACGATGGCAAGGTCTATGTTTTTGGCGGCGGGCCGGATTTAAGCTGGCAGGCAACAGCATCGATCCTGATCTACGATCTGGCGACCGGCGTGTGGACGGAGGCCGGTCTGATGCCGGAGCGGCGCATGAGCGGGGAAGCGGTGTTGCTGGGGGATTTCATCTATCTTGTCGGCGGCACCGGGGGTACGACGGCACTGCTTCGTTTTGATCCGGTTGAGGACTCCTGGGCGGTCTTGCCCGGTCCGTCGCAGCCGCGCGAGCACGTGGCGGCGGTGGCTTTCAATGACGAGTTGTGGGTTATCGGTGGACGCTGGGGCGGGACGGGCGCGCTGGCGACGGTGGAGATATTCAGTCCTGCCAACGGCGCTTGGCGGGAGGGTCCGGAGATGGTCGAGGCGCGCAGCGGGTTCGGTGCGGCGGTGGTGGGCGACCGCATCGTAGTTGCGGGGGGCGAGATTTTGGGTGCGCGACCGTGGACGGCGCTGGCCAGCGCGGAGGTGTATGACGCGGAGTCGGGCGCGTGGACACTGTTGCCGAAGCTGCCGGCGGGGATACATGGAATGCCTGTGGTGGGTTACGGGGGGACCGCGTTTGTTCTTGGCGGGTCGGACCGGGCTGGGGGGATTGATAATCGAGGGCGGGTGCTGAAGTTGAGCCCGTAAGGATGCAGCCTGAAGTTTCTGGTTTCGCTGACATTTTGGGAAGGCCGTTCAGGATTCCATTAGAACAGAAAACCTGCAGACCTGTAAGGGTTTTTCTCGCTTGCGTGTTGTGATAGACAGAACTGATCGATCCGCGAAGGCACGCGAAGAACATTTACTATCCGCGAAGGTACGCGAAGAGGCGCGAAGAACACCTAAGCTGTCCGCGGAGGACGCTGAGAGCGTGTAGAGTTTTCTTCGCGTGGCCGGTCGGCCTTTCGCGGATCAGCGGGACTAAGCAGCCGGAAGTCGCTTTTCTGACAAATGTCAGCGAGCCCTAACACAATCCTTCGCCGCCGGCTTCATCCAAGGAGAAGCGTAGCCATGTTCCCGGACCTGCAGCCTAGTGACTACCAGCCCGATCTGCCCTCAGATCTGCGCTTTGGCATCGGCTTCGTAGGATGCGGCAATATCGTCCAAAGATCGCAGATGCCCGCTTACAAGAGGGCGGGCTTCCGCGTCGTCGCTTGTTGCGATTTAACGGAGGAGAAAGCAGGAAGCGTGGCGGCCAATTTCGACGACCCCCTGGTGACGACCAAGGCAGAAGAACTGCTTGCGCATCCTGAGGTGCAGATCGTTGATCTGACGGTACACGCTTACCAACGGCTGCCTCTGGTCGAGAAGATCGCGGCCGCAGGAAAGCACATCTTTTCGCAGAAGCCGTTGGCTCCCAGCTTGGGCGAGGCGGAGCGTATTGTGGAGATATGCCGAGACGCCGGGGTAACGCTAATGGTCAATCAGCAGGCGCGTTGGGCGCCGCCGCACCGGGCGCTCAGGCTGCTGGTCGAACGGGGCGTGTTGGGGCATGTCTACTCGATTACCCACTTCCATCGGGCCTATCAGGACTATGGCTGGTACGCTGAACATGAGGATTTCAACATCGTCGATCATGGTATCCACTATGTTGATTTGAGCCGGTACTTCAGTGGTCACACACCGCGGCGGGTGAAGGCGACAACTACGATGGTGCCCGGCCAGAATGCTGTCTCGCCGATGATCTATACGATCCTCTTTGAATATGAGGAGTCGTCTCAGATTATGACGACACTTCATTTTAACAACATTGTTTCGGCGCCAGCTCTGCATGATCATCTGTGGTTCCTGGATGGCACGCGGGGGAGCGCGCTGCTCAGCAATCCCATGGGAACGGCCAAGTTGAGCGTGTCGCTGAAGGATTCGCCGGAGCAGGTCCAGACTTACGAAATCGCGGGCACGTGGGGATACGAGGGATTCACCGGTTCGATGGGAGAGATGTTGCGCGCTATGGAGGAAGGGCGCGAGCCGGAATGTACAGGCCGCGATAATCTGGATAGCATACGCATGGCTGTGGCGGCGGTCGAGAGTGCCAGCTCGGGCGAAAGTGTCGAATTAGGGCGGTAGGTAGCCCGGTTCCGCAGCCAGTATCAAGGCGGACAGGAGCGTCACGCCATGCGGATATGCAGCGGCTTCTATCGCTGGTCCCAGCACTACGGCTGGGACTTCCTGACAGAGCGGATTGACGAGGTGGCCGCCGGCTTGGCCCAGGCAGGCTACGCCTACTTTGAAGGGCTTCTCGATCCCCTGGAGGGAGAAGGGGACTGGGCGAGGCGCTGGCAGGCGGCTCTGGACAGGCATGGGGTGGGGCTGGCGGGGGCATACGTGCATGCGTTGGTGCATGAACCTAGCACACGGGCGCAGTCGATCGAGAAAATCGTTTCGAGAGCGCGATTGTTGATACCGATGGGGGCAGAGTTTATCAATGCCAATCCCCAACCGATCGGGACGCGCAAGACCGACGAGATGCTGGAAGTGCAGGCCCAGGGGTACGCTCTGCTGGGCGCGGCGTTGAGGAGAGAGGGCTTACGTCTCGTTGTGCATCATCATTTGCCCGAACTGGCCGAGAACGGTCGTGAGCTGCGCCACCTCCTGGAGAATACCGACGCAGGGGACGTGGGTCTGACAGTAGATGCCGATTGGATGTGCCGAGGCGGGCAGGATGCGGGGGCGTGGATTCGGGAATACGCGTCCAGGCTTGAAATTGTGGAACTGAGGAGTTCCAGTCGGGGCATTTGGGATGAAGTTTTGGGTGATGGCGACCCTGATTGCCGGGGCCTGGCACAGATGCTGGCCGAGGTGAGGTTTGACGGGTGGCTCATGGTCGAGCTGGCGCGTGAAGAAGGTACACCACACACAGTTGATCTGGTCCAGGCTCACGCACATAGTCTGGGATACGTGCGCGACGTTTTCGGCAGGCACGGTCATATTCTTGCCTGACCAGGTCGGCTTCAGCAGAGACGCGGTACAAAGTATCTTCTGCGAAATCTGTAAGTCCTCTCAGTTTTTCAGAACAGCGTGTAATCCATTTTTGTGCGAGAAGGTTCAGGTGTGAAGGCGCGGCGGCGGTGGTGGGTGATATTGGGTGCCGGCCATTGGAGAGGTGCAGGGCAGGCACAAGGCCTGCCCCTACGGGTCCTTTGAGGGGGATAGGAGGGGGCGGCGCTTGCGGGCGGACCTGGGCAGGCACAAGGCCTGCCCCAACGGGACTTTTGAGGGGGATAGGGGAAGCGAACCTTGCGGACGGACGAGGGCAGGCACAAGGCCTGCCCCTACAGGACTTTGGAGGGGGGAAGGGGGGGCCGAACTTTGTGGGCAGACGAGGGCAGGCACAAGGCCTGCCCCTGCGGGACTTTTGAGGGGGGAAGGGGGGGCCGAACTTTGTGGGCGGACGAGGGCAGGCACAAGGCCTGCCCCTACGGGTTTTTAGCCGGAGATTGGAACGGGGACTGACTGCAGTTTGGTTGCTAACAGAGGAGTACGAGGGGTGACCTTCATTTTGGGATGCACGCCAGAAAAAGTGTGGTTGCGAGCCTCCCCTTTTTCCCTTATTATAGCGATATATTTATTTTTCCCTGTAGCTGACCAAGAATGAGTCATAGTTAGAGGGCGCATGTTGTCAGAGGATTGCGCCAAGTGGTTGCGGCAAAATGTGTGAGCAGCCGTTTTTGCTTTCGCAATCCCTTCGACGACTTCCGGGATGTCCCAGCTAAGAACACGTGCTTCGGACAATATTTCATCGGAATCATGTGATCGGAACTGCAGTGGTTAGTTGTCAGGTAGCTACTAAGCCATGTTCTGTGTGTTCTGTGTGTTCTGTGTGCGGTCTGTCTGGGCGGAATGTGCCGTCAGTATTACTGTAGCGGGCTCGCGATGGTCATAGCGGTGAACGTTGGGTATGTATGGGCGTTGCCTCGCCTGTCGTGCGTGCGCTGGCACATACTCGGAATCTGCCAAGACGCGGGGTGGGGGGGTGAAGCCTGGTCGCAGCGGGTCGTCAAGGTCATATTGCCACACACTTGCTGCGGCGGAGGTTTTAGGAGAGGGGGCGTGGCGGGGGCGGAGCCCCCGCACAAGGGAGGGCCGAATAGGCCCGACCGCCCAAAAAAGCGAGGAGAGAGTGAAGAGGAGTGAGGAGAGAGAGAACTTCGCTCGCGTCGTTCAAGGTTGCGATACGACTGTGGCCGAGTAGTCACTATCTGCAGTCTCGACATTGTGCAGCGAAGACTGAT
>DAOUHY010000319.1:0-4758 GCA_034428435.1 Caldilineaceae bacterium
AGCAGTTCAACGCCGAAGCGTTCGGCCTGGGCCCTGAGCCGCTGAGCGAATTCAAAGCCATCGACACCGTCCGGGAAACCGGGCAGGTTATCCAGTTTTTCAGTGGCCGCGGCCTGGCCGCCAAAGGCGGCGCGCTCGATGATAAGGATGTCTACGCCTTCACGGGCCAGGTAGAGGGCTGCGGTCAGGCCGGCAGGGCCGCCGCCGATGACGATCACCGGGTAGTGTTGGCGGCTGGCGGTCGTCCTCAGACCCAGTTTTGTCGCCAGTTCAGCGTTGCTGGGCTCGACCAGCTGCGAACCGTCGGAGAAGAGGATAGTGGGGATGATGCGTCTGCCATCGTTCATTTCGATGACCCGCCTTTCGGCGTCGGCGTCCTCTTCGATGTTGACCCATTGATATGGGATACGATGTTCGCCGAGGAACTGTTTGCTGCGGCGGCAGTCGGGGCACCAGAAGGCGCCGTAGACGACGATGTCGGGAGGAGATTCGGACATGGAAGTTGCCTTTTATTCTAGGAACATATTCGTCCGCGTTTGACCCTATATTGGGGCACGGAGCAATGAACGGTCCGCATGATTTGCATCGAAGCGGAAAACTGTGGCGACGATAGGCGTCGCGGTAATGCTCTTTTCTGTCCGCATTGTAGCAGTTTGCCCGCGATTGGGTCAATCGAAACGTGCGTTATCGCCGGCTCCCAAGGTACGACTGGTGGCATCGACCTGACGGTTAGAGTTGACGTGTTCACAGGTTATCTTTTGTCCAGAGTCCTGGCCAGAAGATGCATTTTAAGCATAAAGCTTGATTTGAGTAGAGCTTAATGCTATACTCAGACGACTCGGAGAACACTGTGTAGAAACTGACAATTAAGAAACAGGCCATCAAGGCTCTTCAAAGAATGCCTCGCCAGAATGCCCAGCGCATCCGTCGGGCGCTACACAGCTTGGCGGCGAATCCCGACCGGCGGGATATCGACATAGCCCCGCTGGAAGGGCGGCCTGGATATCGCCTGCGAGTCGGCGGCGTTCGGATACTCTTCGAACGAGATGACGAAGCTTACCTGATTGATGTATTGCGCATTTTTCCACGCGGACAGGCTTACAAGCATTAGGAGAACAGGGCTCATGAGTAACTTGCAAATAATTCACGATGATGCCGGACAGCCGATGTTTGCCGTGATCCCCTGGCGCGAGTATATCCGCTTGTCGAAGGAAGGAGCCCCGGAAGCAATTCTATGTGATGAAGAAATCTATGATCTTGCAAAAGACGAGGGGGGCGAATCTTTTCCCATTGAAGTGGTCGACCGACTCTTATCCGGCGTGAGCCCGATAAAGGTATACCGCGAGTACCGCGGCATCAGTCAGAAAGCACTGGCGGCGGCAACTGATATCAGCCCGGTATACCTCTCCCAGATCGAGACTGGGAGGCGGGTGGGCTCTGCCAAGACGCTGGCTTCGATCGCCCAGGCGCTTGAAGTCAGCCTGGATGACCTTGTGTAAACTGTGGGGAATCTCAAGGCAGACGAAACGGGGGGCAACAGTCTTGCAGTTGGGTCAGTCGAACTGGAGCTCTGCCAGTGCGATGCCGCTTTCTCCGGCGATTGAGTAGAGCAGATAGGTCCTGCCGGCTTCCTGGAAGATGCCGGGATCGCGGAGCTGGCGGGCGGGTTCGTGGATTGCGCCGCGCTGCGATGGCTCCAGGGGCAGGTTGACACCCTCGTAATCGGTTTCCGGCTTCAGTTTAGAGAGTGGAGTGGAGGCCTTCCACTCGCTCCAGTGCGGGCGCAGGTCGACGGTTGCGCAGAGGATGTGCTCGGGGCAGTCGCCGACGCGGGAGTAGAAGACGTAGAGAATGTCGTCGCGCAGGAGGAGGCCGGCGTGGCGCTGGTCGCGCTCGAAGAGGACGGGGCCCGGTTCGAAATTGGTGCGGCCGTCGCGGCTACGGAAGAGGATTCCGGGCATGGCGAGGGCGTAGTGCCAGCCTGCGGCGGTGTCGGGATAGCGGAAGACCCGGAAGTAGCTCGGGCCGAGGACTTCGGTGTCTGAAGTAAAGTCGAGGCCGTTCTCAGAGACTGCGAGCAGGGAACGCTGGCCTTCGAGAAAAGGATATTTCTGCTTAAGCGGGTCGGCTTCGAGTTCTTCGCGCCTCACTGATGGACCGTGATAGTACATCAGAAAACGGCGATTGTCGTTGTCGATATGCAGATCGGGGCTGGCGATATGATGATAGCAAGGGGTCTGCTCCAATTGCAGTGTGCCTGGCGAGTAGATTGTCCACGGCCCAGACAGCGCGTCAGCATAGGCCAGGCGGATAAAGGCGCCCTGATGGTGGGCGAAGTAGAGGTAATATCGCCCTAATGGATTCTGCAGCCAGTCCGGCACGCGCAGAAGAGACGGCCCGTTGATATTTTCGCCGATGGAATCATCTAGCGCGGGCGTGATAATCGGATTGGCAGGAAAACGCTTGACCTGCATGGGGCATCTCCCGGTGGGCAAAATTGCCCGTTGCCGACTCCAGTTTAATGGATGTCGGGCAACGGGCAATTGGTACCGCCAGCTTTGGGTATATCGAAGAGACAGACCTCCCGGGGACGATCAGGCTGCGCCGGGAAAGGGATATTCGTACCAGTCCAGCAGACCCAGGGGCGCGGCGGCGCCGGCGTAGAGGATCAGTGAGGTATATTTGTCGGCAAAGATGCGTCCGCCACCGACTCCGTCGATGACGGCGCCGGAGGGATCGGCGAATTTGGGGCCGCTCTCTTTGGTTTCCAAGTTGAACATGAGTGCGGCAAAGGTGTTGGCCGCGACTCTCAGATAGCGTTCGTCGCCGCTGATGCGCCAGGCGTAGGTCAGCGCTTCGAAAGCGTGGGGCGTGGGCGCTGTGCGCTGAAGGGACGGGAGTTCTTTGTAGTAGAAGACCCCGTCGGGCCCGAGACAGTGTTCGATGAGATCGTCCATCACCGACACAATCAGTCGCTTTACCCTCTCATCGTCCTCGATCAGTAGATAGCGTGCAAACGAGCATACGGTAAGGGAGATCATGAAGGGCACGCGCGGCATAGTATGGCTGGTATATGGCGCCAAGAGCGCGCCGAATTCGTCATGCCAGTCGAGGAACATCTCGATCAGCTGTTTGGCCTCGTCGCGCCAGCGCTGTTCTCCTGTGCCGAGCCAGAGGCCGACGTAGGCGCGCAGGGCCCAACCGCCTTCACGGACGGAAGCTTCGCCCAGTTGCTGCATTGAGGGCAACTGCATGTGACGCAGGATGTTTTCGCCAATTGAGTTCGCCACTTCCAGACCTTCGCGACGACCGGTGAGGAAGTAGTAGTCGAGGAATCCTTCGGTCCACTCGTGGGATGGCGTGCATCTTCCGGTGGCGTGGTAGCGGGTGTGTATGCGCAGGCCGCCATCGATCAAGGGATCGGGGTGATGGTGACAGAAGTCCACGTCGAGCCAGTGTTGGGCGCTGACCAGGGCCGAGTCGAGGGCGCGGCGCTGGCCGGAGAGGGCGTAGTAGAGGGTGCAAGCGTGGGGGCGGTCGTACTCGTTGTTGACCCAGACGTTTTCGCCCTCGCCACGGCCCTGGTTGGTGTAGCCTGAATCGGGCGCGTCGCCGAAGTGCATCATGCCGAGCGCTTTAGGGCGTCCGTCATGCAGGTTGTTCAGGTCGGTGAAGAGTCGGCGGGGGAGGTTTTCAGGGAAGTAGGTCTCGATCCAGGGGTTGTTGGCACGGTACCACTCCACCGGCAGTGCGGGCCGATCCGGCAGTTGGAATTGCAAGCTGCGCTGGCTCAAGTTGTCCAGAGGCGTATCGGGCCCGTGGAAGTGGAGCTGGATGCGGTGGGTCTTGGCCATGCCCTGGAGAATGGGAGCAGGCGGTTCTCCGGCGGGATAGAGCCAGCAGGCGATGCCCTGCGTGTGGCCGTGCAGTCTTTTGGGGAAGTTCTGGTGGGCCTGGTGGATGGAGAGGCAGAGCCCGCCTTGCTGGTCGCGCCAGTCGGTCCAGAAATCGCCATAGTAGGAGTCGATGAAGTGCTCGTTGGACTGGTAGAGCATTGTTTCGGTGTCCAAGGTCTGTGAGACATCGCTTTCGCTCTCGGTGATGGAGGTCCGATACCAGCCTTCGCCGAGGGCGAGTTGGGGCGGATTCCCGTTGGGGGAGGCGGCAAAGTCCAGGCGCAGGCTTTGGAGTGTCACGTCAGGTAAGTCCAGGGTGTGCAGGAACTGGTGCTCGACTTCGATGTAGGGCTTGCCGGCGTAGGCGGTGATTCGGCCGCGCAGGGCCAGGAATTCGGTGCCATCAGGTTGCAGGTGGCGGCCGCGCACGAGGATGACGGCACGGAGGGGACCAGCCTCATCGATCTCCAGTTCGACGGCGCCGCTGCTGCTACTTGCGGCGGCTGCATCGGTCTCCAGTGTGAAGCCGGCGAAAGGTGCAGGCCACGCGGGACCGCCGGCGAGAGTGACGTCCTGGACGGGGAGGAAGCCCTGGCGGGGCACGCGGAAACTGAGAGGGCCGGTGTCGACCAGCAGGCCGCCGGCGTCCTCGGTCACCTGCACTTGCTGCTGTGGCGGCGGCGCGGGGTCGGAGGCAATGCGAAAAGTGATGGTTTTGGAGAGGTTGCCGGGGAGGTCGGGTTGGAGGTGGACCAGCAGCCACTTGACGCTGCCGTCGGACCAGTGTGCCAGGGCACGCTGTTGGGATGGCAACGCTGCGCCGCCGTCTTCGATGACAATATGGGCGGCGCCGGGCAGTTTT
>DAOUHY010000320.1:0-1994 GCA_034428435.1 Caldilineaceae bacterium
ACTTCTGGCTCTGGCACGATTGCGCTGGCGATGAATTCGTGATGGAAGGCGGCGGCCTGCGCGATTTTGGCCGTGTCCGCGTGGACACCTGTGCGAGTGCAGATATCGGAGATGAGATGCTCGAAGGAAATGTAGCGCCCAAGGCAGCTGTCGTGCAAGGTTTCTCCCACGAGCCGCCAAAACTCTGGATAGGGAACGCTGACGGCCGCGGCCATTAGCGCGTTGATCTTGTCGTACTCCCGGCGGGTGAAGCTGTTTACCAAGGTGCCGAACAGGTCGAAGATGACGGCTCGATAGGGCATTCTGCTTCTCAAGGCGTATTCTGCGATTTACGAGGTGAAGAAGTCAAAGACGTTGGCCAGGTTGGAGGTGCTTGATTTGTAGATCTCGGTGTACTGGCAGCGAGTACAGGTGACGGTGGTGAACTTCTTGTTCTGGACGTCGAAGATCTTGGCAAGCGTGCCGCCGGTGGCCTGGAAGATATCGGTTTCGAACTCGAGGTTTTCGCATTTGGGGCAGACCCACTTTTCGTGGCGCATAGGTTTTTGTTCTCTTATTATCAGACATCGCGGTGGTGAGCTACTTGTGTGTGTCGTTGCTGCAGGGCTCGTCACGAACTGATTCTACAATTTCGAATTCAGGAAACAGCTGTGGTACACATCCTATTCGGTGACGGTCAGGGGCTGTGCCTTGCACAAAACTTTCACAGGCCGGTTCAGCGCATGTAAAGTGATTGGGACGATGATTGATCTCCGCCTAAACCTTCGCCACAGTACCGGCATTTGATCGCTTCGGCCCTGATCAGTTCGGCGCAGTAGGGGCAGTACTGCATTTCGCCGCGCTGGACCAATCTCTGCTCAAGCACCGGCTGGTTTTTGGAGACTGCGAAGGATAGGATGAGGCCCAGCGGGCCCAATAGGAAGCCGAGCAGAAACCAGTTGCAACCGCTTCTTCCTTTATTGTTGGCGACCATCGCGCTGACGATGCCGGACAGAAGCCAGATGGCTGCGAAAGGAGCACCGATAATATATGTTTCTGTTGGCCCAAGCAGCGCGGGTAGATCGATTTGTGGTATTTCCATTGCTATTTGCTCTCCTATTGGTAGATAGGGTCAGTTATCCTATTCTTGACATTCAGAGCGAGGGGTTGTCGATCGTTTCTCGACAGTCCAACACCTTTGCCACTTGAATTGGCTGATTTTGCGAAGTCTGAAAACGAAACCATTCCCCATCGTCTTCCATGAAATCAGCGGTATCCAAGTTATCCCAGAAAGCTGCTTCCTCCTCATAACTTTGAAATTTGGGGACTGCCAGTTGTTGCGTTTTCTCAGTCTTCGTCATTTGGGTTTCCCTCTTGCTGATCAATACTCTTCCCTATGCTCTCGTGTATCTTGCAGGCGGAGTTGTACATTTCTTGTGCCAGGTCCTGAGGGGGTTTCCCGCCGGGGAGCAGTCCAAAATCTGAGGGGTACCTTGAATCCACATACAGGTCATTCATTTGATTCAGGATGTCTGGTTCTACCGTCACTCTGATATGCTTCTCCGTCAGTGTGCGGAGCGTGATCAGATCGTGGGTTCTTGGCACGAGCTGATCGTACTCTTCGAGAACCGCTTTGAAAGACTTCTCTACCGCTTGCTGACAGTGGAAAGCAACCATATGCGTAAGTTCCTCGTTATCGAGGATCTCTTCTACAACTCTCAAGTCATCGCGAGCCGAAGCGAGCCACGCCTCAGTCTGCCTTCTCATACAACGTCTTCCCCGAGCTTTCTAATTCGAGCAGAAAAGAGGAACCATACTTCTTTAGAAGCTCGTACTCACCCTTGGTATAGACGATAAGGTCGATGGGGGTATGTTTGTTGACCGCAAGGAGGCTCTTCCTCACCATGAGCCTGCTTTGCATCCTCTCCTCATAAGTCTGTGAGATTTTCTCAGAATCCAGAATTACCAGTAAGTCGATATCACTTCCCAACTCCTCCGTTCCCGAAGCAACAGAG
>DAOUHY010000321.1:0-2461 GCA_034428435.1 Caldilineaceae bacterium
GCCTGCCCTCTGTCTCTCCAAAAGGCGATAGACAATTCCAGCCCCCGCTGGCATGACTTCCCCGCTAGGCTAATCCCACCCCAAATCTGGAATGCACCCCAAAAAACTGTCGAACAAACGCGTTTTCCCTGTTTCATTGACCAGGGCTGATTTACGCGGTATAAATGAGATCATTCCCTGCACTTGTGATAAGGAGACCGGTATGCCCAGCCCATTCCCTGGCATGGACCCATATCTTGAACATGGCGCACGCTGGCCGGATCTGCACCAGCGCCTCATCGCTTACTCATCCGAGATACTTCAACCGCAACTGCTTCCCAAATATGTTGCTCGCATTGACGAAAGGATTGAGTTGAAGCCCTATGGCAAGGAAGTCATACCCGACGTCATGGTTGTTGAGCCTCCGCACCAACTGTCGGAGACGCAGGTCGCTTACGGCTCTCTTGTAGCTGATGAGCCACAAACGATCAGATTCTTGGATGACGAACGACGCGTTCCATACATCCAGGTCGTCAATGTCGCGTCAGGAGAGGTTGTGACATTGATCGAAGTGTTGAGCCCTGCCAATAAGATTGGACGCGGGCGAGACCAGTATTTTGAAAAGCAGGACAAGATTCTGGGCACGCCCGTTAACTTGGTTGAGATCGATCTCCTGTCGCGGCCCACTGCAACATATGCTCGCTTCTTCGAACTGCACTCCCCCCACGACTGGCGCTACAACATATGCATCAGTCGTCCCCAAAAACGTACAAGCGTGGAAGTATACGCGATACCTCTCAGGGACCGACTGCCGCGCTGCAAGGTTCCACTGTTGCCCGAAGACAATGACGCTGTGCTGGACCTTAATTCTGTTCTTGCTCGTTGTTACGAGGTAGGTGCCTATCACCTGCTGCTTGACTACAGCAAGCCTCCGCCGGTCTCGTTGTGCAAGGCCGAAGAAGAATGGCTTGAAGCGCTGCTCCTAGAAAAAGGCTTTAGGCCGGCGCCGGCGCAACAGTAGATCCGCGCCCATTTTCCAACACGAAGGAAGGTTTTCCGGCGATCGACAGGAACAGCCCACCTGAAAGGAATAAAGGGGCCGCCTTGCTACCCGATCCAATCTTTCCCCTGATCCAACTCCCTGCCGAATACAGAACCCATCGCGCCACCATGCGGGTCGATCTGGCCCCGGGCCAATCCTGTGACCTGATAGACGCCCAGGGCCCCGGCTGCGTCCGCCACTTCTGGATTACCGCCAAATCGCCGGAAAACCTCAGTATTCAGATCACCTGCGATGGCGGTGAACCTCAGGTCAGGATGACGCTTCACCAGTTCTTCGGCGTACTGCTGGGAATGGCCCCCTATCGCATCGAGTCGGCTCCAATCAAGCTGATGCCCCTGAACGGCTACAACTCGTACTTTCCCGTCCCCTTCCAGCATTCGTGCCGCATCAGCTTGCACAACACGGGAGCGGAATCGACCACAATCTGGTCGATGGTCAACTGGCAGAAATTCGACAGCGGCGCCACCATCACCCCTTACCGGCTGCACGCGCAATTCAGCGAAGAAAAGCCCGCAGAGCTTCTGGGTTCGACTCTGCTCGGCGCAGTCTGTGGCAAGGGCTTCGTTGCCGGACTATTTCACGCAGTCATGCGCCAAGACTACCGGGACATGATCTGGCATACCGGCGGTGACACCTGGCTGATCGACGGAGAAACCGGTCCCCACGTCCTGCGCGGCATCGGCAGCGAGGACGTCTTCGGCCACTCCTTTGGCATGTACCCGGAAATGAGCGACTGGAGCGGGGCGCCGCATGTAGTTGGCCTGAACGCCGACTGTTCAGAAGTCGTAGCCTATCGCTTCTTCGGCGCCGACAGCGTAACCTTCAACTCTTCGCTATCGCTGCGCTTCGGCACGCGCGCCAACGACATGGAAAGCGTTCTGTACTTTTACCAAGAAGCAGGGAGCGACGCCCCGGCAGTCGAGACCCCAAGCCGTTGGACGCTTTCAGGACCCTTTGACTGCCAGACATTCGACGGCTTTGAACGGTTGGAGTTTCCCGAAAAGCCCGAAGATCAGTGGCCGTCAGGGTGGGAATGGGGCGGGCGGCCCTTGACAGCGGTGAAAACAGAGCCGGAGTTGACCTGGATCGACTTCACCCGCTGGTTTCGCCGCGACGCCGCCGGCAACACGGGCACGCAGCCTGCCGGCGTCGCCGCCTACGCCGAAACCGTGCTGCTGGAGGATTCAGACAGGCAAGTAACGCTGCGGCTCGGCTTTGACGACTGGATGAAGATATGGGTTAACGACGAGCCGGTTGCGACATTGAAGCACGATATAGGCTTCGCAACCAGCGAAGTACTGGTCAGGTTTAGACGAGGTGAGAACCGGCTGCGACTGAAACTGAGCAACTCTGACAATGTGGAGTGGCGTTGTTGGGCCTTCAGTTGCGTAGTTCTGCCCAAGAAATGACCGAAATTTT
>DAOUHY010000322.1:0-9942 GCA_034428435.1 Caldilineaceae bacterium
AAAAGGTACAGGTGCACTACCGCAACGCCCGCGGCTACGAGCGCAATTACGAGACGCAGTACGCAGGCGTACTTCCCAACCTGCAGCGGCGCTTCCGGGAGACCGACAGCGATTGGATCCGCAGCAAGTTGGAAGAATACATGGGCATCAACCCCTGCCCCGAATGCGAAGGACGGCGCCTGCGGCCAATGGCGCTGGCGGTAACGGTTGCCGACAAGAGCATCCATGACATTACGGCGATGTCGGTCAACGATTCGCTGACCTGGGTGCGGGCAGCCGCGGGGCGCAACGGCATCGAGCCGCTCTTCTCCCCTCGCCAGCTCGCGATCGGCGGCCAGGTGTTGAGAGAGATCGAAGCACGGTTGGAGTTCATGGTGAACGTAGGGCTCGACTATCTGACCCTCAACCGCACCGCCGTATCCCTGTCCGGCGGCGAGTCGCAGCGGATCCGGCTGGCTACGCAGATCGGCAGCCAGCTGATGGGCGTTCTCTACATTCTGGATGAACCGAGTATCGGTCTGCACCAGCGAGACAATGTTCGCCTGATCAACACCTTGAAGGGGATGCGGGATCTGGGAAACACCGTGCTTGTGGTCGAGCATGACGAGGAAACAATTCGCGCGGCCGACTGGGTGGTTGATATGGGGCCGGGCGCCGGTGAACACGGTGGCGAGGTAGTTGTTTCAGCGCTGCTCGATTCCTTCGTTGAACACCGGAAAAGTCTTACCGCCCAGTTCATTCGCGGCGAGCGGCTCATTGAAGTTCCGATGGAGCGGCGCGAAGGTAACGGGGAGTATCTGCATGTACGCGGCGCCAGCGAGAACAACCTCAAAAGGGTTGACGTACGCTTCCCGCTGGGCCGGCTGGTCGCAGTGACCGGTGTGAGCGGCAGCGGCAAATCCAGCCTGGTCGTAGAGGTGCTCTACAAACGGCTGGCGCAGAGCTTCTACCGGGCCAAGGCGCGCCCTGGCAACTGCGAGAGAATTGAGGGTATCGAGCATCTGGATAAGGTGATCGAGATCGACCAGAGCCCGATCGGGCGAACACCGCGCAGCAACCCCGCCACCTATGTGGGACTGTTTACACCAATGCGTGAGCTGTTCGCCAGCATCCCAGAGGCGAAAGCCCGCGGATACAAGGCGGGACGCTTCAGTTTTAACGTAAAGGGCGGCCGCTGCGAGGCCTGTCGCGGCGACGGCATTATCAGGATCGAAATGCAGTTTCTGCCCGACGTCTACGTCTCCTGCGAAGAGTGCCACGGTGACCGCTACAACCGCGAAACCCTCGATATCCGTTTCCGCGGCAAATCGATTTCCGATGTGCTGAATATGACCGTCGAAGAGGCACTGGACTTCTTCCAGAACATCCCCCGCATACGCTCCCGCTTGCAAACACTGATGGCTGTCGGGCTGGGTTATATCCGCCTGGGACAGCCGGCAACCACCCTTTCCGGAGGCGAAGCGCAACGAATCAAACTGAGCAAAGAGTTGAGCCGGCGCGACACCGGCAACACCTTCTATATCCTCGATGAGCCGACGACCGGTCTGCATTTTGAGGATGTGCGCAAACTGCTCGGCGTTCTGCACGAACTGGCGGACCGGGGCAACACCGTACTGGTCATTGAGCACAATCTGGATGTTATCAAAAACTGCGACTGGGTGATCGACATGGGACCGGAAGGTGGGGGCAAGGGCGGCTTCGTAGTGGCTGAGGGCACACCGGAGCAGGTCGCGATGGTCGAGAAGAGTTACACAGGACAGTTCCTGCAAGGCTGCCTGAGGGAGGTGGTCAGTGCCTAGCAGCTGCAGACCAGTCCCTGCGCTGGTTACAGCCGGCAGCTTATTGGAGAAGGGAGCAAGGCGCATTTGGGGGGGGTCCCTTCTGTTCCTGTTTGCATCAGTTTGCATGGCGCTTGTCCTGGTAGGCTGCGTACCCATCCAACCCGAATCGCCGCCCGCCAGCGGACAGTTGCCGGCTTCGTCAGCGCAAAGTAAGCCACAGGCCACTGTGGAGCCGGCAGCTGCCGATATTCCGGATCCGACGGCCACCGCCGCGCCTGCACCGCCTCCGCCCCCGCCCGCCGCCGAGCCGGACCCACCTCCGCCGCCGGGCTTTGCTACCCAGCCACTGTTTACCTCCACCGAATGGCAGACATATATCGATGAGACACGCGGGCTCTCAATATCCTATCCGCCGGGATGGATCTTCGTCGATCCAACAAAGAAGGAGCTGGCCGAGCTTTTCGAGGAGTTGGGCGAAAAAGCTGACAGCGACGAGATCAGGGAACTTTTGGCATCCTCTGCCCAGGCAATACAGCAAGATGATCTTTTTGTCGGATTGGGCATCCAATACGACAACGGGAATACCCCCAACACCAGGTTTGTCAACAACATCAACGCCATCTACTTCCACACCGAAGGGCTGTTCCTGCAACTGATTGTCCAAATGATCGCTGCGCAGTTGGACAGCATGGAAGGAATCGAGGTCGATAGCGCCGAAGTGGTTGCCGGTCTGCGGCCTGAAGGTGCTGAGATCGCATCAGTTCGTTACCGTTCGGAAGGCGCCCTTTTCGATCAGCCGGATATGGAAATCGTTGGCTGGCAGGTAGGCGTTCTTTCACCAGAAGCAGAGAGGATCGTCGTCCTTACCTTTAGTATCCGTAGCGAGGCCTTCGCGGAGTTGGAGCCGCTGTTGACAGAGATCGTGCAACGTGTCCAGTGGCTCGAGTGAACTGTGGCCCGTGAATTCTCTGTTCACGATTTGCAATTCACGGGCAATCGAGGTCAGGAAGCACGTATGCGGGGAGTTTTATACCTGGTGCCACTATGTCTCCTTTCCCTGGGATGGTTTGGTCGACCGGCCCCTGAACTGCCGTTGCTCTCTGACTCAACCGCCGCTCGTCGCGGGGTCTCGCTAACCCACCAACGCGGGCCTGGAATCTCTGGCATTTTGGCTGCGGCGTTCAGCGACTTCGCCCTTTCCTCTCACTTCTCCTCATCTCAGTCCACCTCCCCTACACCCACACCGGTGCCAGACGAAAAAGATACAGAGTCGGCCCCGCCGGCGGATCCGGAACCCGTCAACGTCTCGACTGACTGGCACGCGTTCGAAGATGTAGCACATGGTCTTACGATCTATTGCCCTCCGGAATGGCTCTTCTTCGACAGTACGCAGACAGAAGCTCTGCAGCAGGAAATGGAAGCGTTGGGCAGAGCGGAAATCATGAAACTGCTGATCGAGCTGCAGTCGACTGTACAGCCGAGTTCCTTCATCGGCGCTGGCTTCGCCTTCCCGCCGGATCCTCCTGATCTGCTGCATGCCAATAGCGTCATAGTGGAGATATTCCCGGCAAGAGGCCTTGCGTTATACGAGTTCGGGCAAGGCGCTGCTGCCGCACTGGACAGGCAAATCGGGGTCGACGTGGACAGCTTTGATCTGGTCACCAGGTTGCGACCCAACAGGGAAGAGGCAGTTTCGGTCCGATTCCGCGGCGCTGTACCTGTCCCGACAACCTCTCAATCCATTCTGACCGGCACCCGAACAGCCGGCTGGCAGGTTATCCTGCTCTCGCCAGATGCCGAGTACCTGCTCGTGCTGACCTTTTCCGTTCTTGGCGAGATGTTCGAGGAGTTGGAACCGCTGCTTTCAGAGATGGTACGGCGCGTGCAGTGGGCCGGCGACCACGGTGAGACAGATCCTGGGTTCGGTCCGGCGACAATTTCCAGTCGGACGATGTACGTCCACAACGAGCCCGCCCCATACAGTCCCATAATTGGCAAGATTGAAGCGGGGAAGCAGTTTTCGATTATGGAGCGTGACTTTACGGGAAACTGGTGGCGGATCAGCTATGGCGGTCAGCCCGGCTGGGTCTCAGATCCTCTCGCGGCGGCCGATATCCCCGGCGCACCCGTATCCGTTCCTGTGGCGATGATCGACCGGCGCGTCAATGTGCGCAGCGGCCCTGGCGCCAGTAACCCCGTAATCGGCGTTGCGGTAGCCGGCCAGCAGTATCTGATCACGGGCAGAAACCAGGCGGGCGACTGGTGGCAGATCGACAAAAACGGCCAGACCGGATGGGTCTTTGGCGAGTTGGTCACACCAGTTGCCGTGGGGGGCGTGCAGGTAGCCGTCGTCAGAATCCTCGCCCCGCCTTTACTGCCGGTGACTGAGGCGGCGATGATGGTCAACCGGCCAGCGAACCTGCGAGCAGGGCCGGACAACAGCTACCCTATCGTCGGCGAAGTCGTACCTGGGCGCCAATATCAGATCACTGGCAGAAATATGGCCGGCGACTGGTGGCGGATCGACGAAGCCGGCCGGCCCGGATGGGTATATGACGACCTGGTTGAGCTGGTCAAAGCAGGAAGCGTCCAGATCGTGGCCAGATTTCCCCTACCTCCTCTGCTGCCGGCCGCGCAGGCAGTGTTGACTTTCAGCCGCCGCATGAACGTCTACGGCGGTCCTGGCGGTCGCTTCCCTGTCATCGACACCACCGAACCTGGCTATCAGTATCCGATCACCGGCAGGAATGTGGTGGGAAACTGGTGGCAGATCGACTATCACGGCCAGCCCGGATGGGTCTTCGGGCAATTCGTGGACACGGTCGAGATGACGGATGATGTTCGGTAGGCAGCCACTCCACTTCTGAACTGAGATGACCACTGTTCACTGACCTCTCTGCAGGGAGTATGTTCGCAATGTCCCCTTCTCGCTGTCTTGCCCTGACTGTACTGGTCTGCGTCTCTCTTGTTCTGGCCGGGTATCGGTCCGACTCGCCTCCCCGACCGGATTCCGCCGCCTCAAAGACAGTGCACCCTGACGAGTCGGCTGTCGTCTCGAAAATCCGTCCGGCGATTGCAACCCATGTAGGGGCCGCGCAACAGGCCTCCGAAACACCTCCCGATCCTCGGCCCGCGGTCCCGATATTGTCAATTCACAATCCGTTGGTAGTTCCGATTGGCGACACACCTGCTGTCTCAGGAGGACCGTTCCAGAACTGGCCCGCGGTCGAAGATGTGACACACGGCCTCAGGATATTCCACCCACAAGGATGGCTCTACGCCTCCTCCAAAGAGAAGTTGCTCTCCCTCCTGCAACAAATGAGTGACCCGGCCGTCGCCCAGGCTGTGCTCGCCCAGCAGGCTGCCCACATCGACTCCCTGATCGCGGCAGGGCAAGAGGACCAATTCGTTGGTTACGGTTTCCAATTGGCGCCGGACACGAAGCCGGCCCATATCAACAGCTTTGACATTCGTGCAATACCTGCGGCGGGACGCACGCTGGAGCAGTTTACCCTGCAATTAGCCGCCCGCCTGGAAGTGTCTGAAGTCGAGACGTTGGAGAGCGTCAAGGTTGGCCCCGGTCTGCGGCCCTGGGGAGAGGAGTCCGCATCGATTCGGTACAGCAGCGGCGCCGTCGTCGAAGAAGACAAGGTTGTCAAGCGGCCAGGCACGCAGGTGGTCGGCTGGCAGGTGGTCATTCTCTCGCCGGACGGTGGCACCTTCCTTCTGGTCACCTTCGATATTCGCGGCGAGCAGTTTGACGGCCTGCTGAAGCCTCAGTTGCGCGACATCGTGCGGCGTTTACAGTGGCTGGACCATCCCGCCTACGAACCACCGACCGGGCCCACGGTGACGATCTCGCGCACCATGTACGTGCGCACTGGTCCGGATATTGACCAACCGATTATCGGCATGGCCTCCGAGGCGCAACAGTACCCAGCGATCAGCACAAATGCAGCCGGCGACTGGTGGCAGATCGAATACGAGGGGCAGTTGGCGTGGGTCTACGGCGGGTTCGTGACGCCGACCGCGGCTGCGGAGGGAGCACCGAAGGCGGACCTGTCGGGCTGGCTGACGTACGATGATCCTGCCCGCGGTTTTTCGCTGTCCTATCCATCGGGATGGCACTATTTCGACCCGGCGCGCCCCATGCAGGTCGACCAATCCCTCTTTTCGGCTGCCGTTAAGCGTCGCGATGATACGCAGCTTGATTTAGCGGAGATGGGAGCGCTGGTGTCAGCCATGAGCGGGCGCCGCGACGACGCCGTAATTGGGTTGGGCCTTCAGTCACGCCCGGCGGACAGTGCATCGAGTAACTTCATGCTGGTTTTCACTGTCGCGGCTGAAGGGACGACGCTGGAACGCTATGCGCAGGCGGCCGCCGAACACGTCTACAGCATCGAGCCTGCCAACGTCGTACTTGTGCAAGGCCTCAGACCGTCAAACGAAGAGATCGTATCAGTCCGCTACCGTGAGTACGCAACCGCGAGTGAAGTATGGCAGGTTGTTCTTCTTTCCCCCGACGGAGAGAGGCTTCTCGTCCTTGCCTTCAGTGTTCACATAGACGAGTTTGCGGCATTGCAGCCGTTGCTGGGTGAAATCGTGCAGCGCACGCGCTGGGTCGATATCGAGTCCCCTTCTCCGACCCGACCAGCGGTACCGATGATGCCGGTCCACAATCCCCTGGTGAGCCCGACCGGAGATACACCTGTCCTCTCTGGGGACCCGTTCAAGGATTGGCTCGCGGTCGAAGCTGCGGCGCATGGACTCAGGATATTCCATCCGCCAGGATGGCTCTACGCTTCCTCCAAAGAGGAGTTGTCCTCCCTACAGCCGCAGATGGGTGACCCGGCCGTCGCCGACGCTGTGCTCACACGGCAATCTGCGTACATCGACTCCCTGACTCAGTCCCGTCAGGAGGACCGTCTCGTTGGATATGGCTTTCAGCACACGCCGGACACGCCTTCGACCTACAACAATCACTTTGCCATTCACGCCATACCGGTTGCGGGGCAAACGCTGGCGCAAATTGCGCTGCAGTTAGCCGCCCGCCTGGAAGAGTCTGAAGCCGAGACGTTGGAGAGCGTGAAGGTTGGACCCGGTCTGCGGCCCTGGGGCGAGGAGGCAGTATCGATCCGGTACCGTAGCGGCGACGCCGTCGTCGAACAAGGCAAGGTTGTCAGGCGGCCAGGCATGGAGGTGGACGGCTGGCAGGTGGTTCTGCTTTCGCCGGACGGTGGGTCATTTCTATTGTTCACCTTTGCAATATGGGGCGAGCAGTTCGACGGCCGGCTGGAGCCGTTGATGCGCGACGTCGTGAGGCGGGTTCAGTGGCAGGACCATCCTGCCTACGAACCACTGGTCAGTCCCACGGTAACGATCACGCGCACAATGAATGTACGCGGGGGACCGGGTACTGACCATGCCGTCATTAGCACGGTCGCGGAGGGGGAGCAGTACGCTGCGATCAGCACAAATTCAGCCGGCGACTGGTGGCAGATCGAATACGAGGGGCGGCTGGCTTGGGTCTACGGTGGATTTGTAAAGCCGTCCGCCGATGCGGAGAGTGCATTGCAGGCGGACCCGTCGGGCTGGCTGACTTACGACGATCTTGCCCGCGGCTTGTCGCTGTCCTTTCCAGCAAGATGGCACTATTTCGACCCGGCGCGCCCTTCGCAGGTCGACCTGTCGCTCTTTTCGTCCGCGGTCAAAGGCCGGGAAGGCGAGCGAATAGGCGTTGCGGAGATGGGCGAACTGGTGTCTGCTATGAGTGTGCGCCGCGACGATGCCGTCATCGGGCTGGGCCTTCAGTCAGGGCCCACGGACAGCGCGACGAGCAATTTCATGCTGGTCTTCTCTGTTGCGGCTGAGGGGACGACGCTGGAACGCTACGCGCAGACGGCCGCCGAGCACACTTACAGCATCGAGCCTGCCAGCGTTGAGACGGTGCAGGGTCTCAGGCCGTTTAACGAAGAGGTCGTATCGATCCGCTATCGTGAGCACGCGACTGCGAGTGAAGTATGGCAGGTCGTTCTGTTGTCCCCGGACGGCGACAGGCTTCTTGTCCTTACCTTCAGCGTTCACAGCGACGAGTTCGCAGCGCTGCAACCGGTGCTGAATGAAATCGTCCGCCGTACTCGTTGGGCTGAACAGCCTTCGGGCGGGGTGGGCCTGGTACATTCCGCCCCACCCTACCTACGACGCCGTTGGTGACTGACCGGTCGTTACCGTCAACTGGAACTGAAGCAACTGTTGGCGGTTCTACCTTTGCGAAGGGACCAACGAAAAGCCGCCCCTCCATCGCAACGCCAACCTGGGAGCGCGCGGGGCGGCAATTGAAGAGCGGTGACTCCTTTCAGCCTCAAACAGGCCGCATACATGAGCACCCCGGGTAGGATTCGAACCCACGACCCTCTGATCCGAAGTCAGATGCTCTGATCCACTGAGCTACCGGGGCTAGCTAGCACCCCAAAGTATAGCACGTTCGACCCCCTATCTTCAAAGAAGGGACTGAACCAAAATTGTGTACAGAGTGAACTGCCATGCTGGCAGGCTCTCTCGTCTTCGCTCACTTTACGGTGTATTCTCTGCACGCCAGCGTCCTATGAAAGCGCGTAACGCGTCCTCCCCGTCCAGGCCGCGCACGTTTGCCAGTGCGACCAGCCGCCACAACAGAAGGCCCAGCGCCTGTTCTTCGCTGCCCTCCGGTAACAGACCCTCCAACTCAGGACTGCTCCCTGCCAGCGCAACGCGGTCGAGAAGACCGGCCTTGTCGGCCTTGGACTGCATCTCGCGCGCCTTGCGCAGCGCCGGCAATGACGCTGGAACGGCATCCAGCGGACCCCGCGCCGGTCTGTCCTGGGCCGACCGCTCCTCGGCCTTGATCTCTTCCCAGCGCGTATACAGATGCTCTATATCGTCAATTTCATCTTCGCCGAAGACGTGGGGATGCCGGCGGATGAGCTTCTCGACGCTCAATCGCACCGCGTCGGCCATCTGGAAGCGGCCCTCTTCGGTCGCGATTTGCGCAATCATCGCGATGATCCCGAGTACGTCACCCAGCTCCTCGGCGATATGCGCCTCATCCTCAGAGTCCATCGCCTCGAGCGTCTCCGCCACCTCGTCCAGCAGGAAGGACCGTGTGCTCGCCAGCGTCTGCTCCCGGTCCCATGGGCAACCGTACGGCGCCCTCAGGTGTGCCATCACCTCCTGCAGGTCAGCATAGCTGCTATGGTGCAGGGCGGGCACGTACAGGCAGGCGCCCTCGCCAATGCCGGCTGCCGCAGCAAGATCTGCCAGCGGAATAACGCGCGCAGAGCGAGCTCCATTTCCTTCCAGACAGATAAGTTGCAGCGGGTGGTCGTCGGGGTAGGCATTGCTCAGCACCGCACCCACCCCCTGCGCAGTCGGCTCATCGGTGAAGTCAAGCACCAGCGCCGGCCGCCCCAGGTCGAAAGGCGGATGATGGCGGTCGGCCAGGCGCGCCGCGCCGATGATCTGCACGCCATCATGCGGGTCAATGCCGACGGTTCGCGCCGCCGCTGCCGCCGCTTCGATTGGATCACATCTGGTCATGGTCGTCCGATCCCGTCAAATGTGCCGCTTGAACCTGTCTCTGACCGCAGGGGCATCTGCCTTCAGGGACAGGCGACTGTGCTGTCTAATTCATCGTCTGTCGCCGGTCAATTCCCGCGGAATGGTGGCTCTGAGGCTTGGCATCGATATTGAATGCTGCTAAAGTAGGGCCCAGCGGCCTGTCAAACGGCGGCCAGCCCATCTTGCTCCTATTCTGAGACGATCCGTGACGGATATCCTACCCAACTGGTATACTCAGCCCGCCCGGTCTACTGCCATCACACGTCAGACTCCGGATGGGCGTGAGGTTCGCATTTCGGTTATCGTACCCTGCCGAAACGAGGGCCGCAACATCCGACCTGTGCTCGAATGGGCCGCACCCTATGCCGACGAGCTGCTGGTCGTCGACGGCCACAGCAGCGACGATACGCGGGACATCGCCGCCGAACTTGGTGCGACCGTAGTTCTGGATAACGGCAAAGGCAAAGGCGACGCCATTCGGGTCGGCATCGCCCGCGCCAGCGGCGATATCCTCGTTTTCATCGACGCAGACGGCTCCCATGACCCCCGCGACATTCCGGCGCTC
>DAOUHY010000323.1:0-14208 GCA_034428435.1 Caldilineaceae bacterium
TGCCTGCCCACGCACCGCCACCCACGCCGTCTCTCGCAATCCCCCTCACCTTCCCCGTAGGGGCAGGCCTTGTGCCTGCCCTCCGGTCGCCATCACCACGCCTCCCCATTCCCTCAAAACTGTCCCGTAGGGGCAGGCCTTGTGCCTGCCCTCTGGTCACCATCACCACGCCTCCCCATTCCCTCCAAAACTGTCCCGTAGGGGCAGGCCTTGTGCCTGCCCTTCGGTCGCCATTACCACGCCTCCCCATTCCCTCAATTCTGTCCTGTAGGGGCAGGCCTTGTGCCTGCCCACGCACCGCCACCCACGCCGTCTCTCGCGATCCCCGAAACCGACCCCGTAGGGGCAGGCCTTGTGCCTGCCCTCTGGTCGCCATCACCACGCCTCCCCATTCCCTCCAAAACTGTCCTGTAGGGGCAAGCCTTGTGCCTGCCCTCCGGTCGCCATCACCACGCCTCCCGATTCCCTCCAAAACTGTCCTGTAGGGGCAGGCCTTGTGCCTGCCCTCCGGTCGCCATTACCACGCCACCCCATGCCCTCCGAAACTGTCCCGTAGGGGCAGGCCTTGTGCCTGCCCTCCGGTCGCCATCACCACGCCACCCCATTCCCTCCAAAACTGTCCTGTAGGGGCAGGCCTTGTGCCTGCCCTCCGCCAAAAGACACCTCCACCCACCATTGACAGTTCTTCACTGCTTTAGTACCCTGCCATAACTTGACACTGCCAAGAAAAATCCTTCGTCTCGCATCACTCGGTATCTCAGTCGTACCTACGTCACGCACCAAAGACTACACACCCTGCAACTGCTCGAGGAGCAGCCCAATATGAAGAGTAGCGCACTCATTTGCACCGCCCAACAAGAGTTCTCTTTACAGGAGTTCGACATCCCCAGCCTTGGGTCAAAAGACCTGCTGGTACGTTGTGCGTGGTCCGGTGTCAGCGTAGGAACCGAATTCGCCGTAGTTCGCAACAAAATAGACTACGGGCCATACCCGATCTGCACTGGTTACCAGGCCGTGGGTTACGTGGAGGACGTCGGCCCTGGCACAAAGAAGTTCGCACCAGGCGACAAGGTATACTACCGCCGCAACTACATTCCAATGACTCTCAACGGTCAGCCCATTACCGTCTGCTCAGGCACCCACGCGTCCTACGCTCTCATGCCGGAGGACGCCGAAGTCGAACATCTGCCCGATGACGTGGATGACGCAACCGCCGCCCTCTTCGTCATGCCTTCGGTGGGCTACAATGCCGTCGACATGGCCGGCGTCCAGATGGGCGACGTAGTCGCCTTCCATGCCGTCGGACTCATCGGACTCGGGGCCCTGGCCGCGGCGCGTTTGCGCGGTGCCGTCACCATAGCCATCGACCTCAACCCCCAACGGCTGGAAATGGCCGAAGAGATGGGCGCCGAGTACATTATCAACCCAAGCGGCCTGACCCCGGACGAGCTGACGGAACGCGTTCAAGCAATCCAGCCCGGCGGCGCTGACGTCGTCTTTGAAGGTAGCGGCGTCCCCGCCTGTCTCGACCTGGCCTTTCCTCTCGCCCGCCTGCGCGGGAAATTCGTTTTCCTTGGTCACTACGGCAAAGAGCCCGTTTCCTTCAACTATCTCGTGCCTCACGGCAAACAACTGACTGCCTTCTTTCCCTGCAACGACGGCCTGGCCACCTGCCGCGCCGCCGTGCTCCGCAACATCGCCACAGGCGCCATCCCCTGGGAGAAGACGATCACCCATCGAGTGGCCGCGTCAGAGTCGCCGGACCTGTACGCAAAGATTAACCGCGAAGAGCTGCCGGACCTCTTCGGTGCAGTGATCCGTTGGAGCTGAGTTCGCACCTGAAAACGAAGAAGGCCAATGTCCGTTACGGCCATCGCACAAGTTGAGGAGACAAACTGGGTACGATGAGCAAGATTCTGATTACAGGTACCAGCGGCTTCATCGGCAATGCACTGGCAAATGAGATTGCAGCCAGTTCAAACCATCAGGCGATCTGCCTTTCCCGCAGTCCCACCGACGTGCCCGCCGCCACCACCATTCAGGCAGATTTCTCGGACCCGGACCAGCTGAGAAAGCTGGACCCCCACGAAGGAATCGAAGTCCTGGTTCACCTCGCCGCCGTGGTCGGAGGCTGTGCCGAGGAGGACGGCCTGCGCGTCAATGTCGCCGGCACCCATCACCTGCTGCGTTATTTAATCGAAAGAGGCTGCACAAAGTTCGTCCTCGCCAGTTCCATCGCCGCCGTCGGCATGCAGTCGGTGAAATTCCGCCCTCTGCAGCTTCCCATGCCCGACGAACACCCCTGTCTCGACCGCGACGGCTACGGCTTCTCCAAGTACATGATGGAGGAGGTAACGCGCTACCTGTCCCGGCAAAATGAGTCCCTGGACTTTATCAACCTCCGGTTGGCCAGCATCGCCCCCGATGATCGTCAACTAACGCCGGCTGAACCCGGTGAGATACCCCTCTGGGCGATGGGTAGACTCTCTGTCATGTTTCTCAGCGATACCGTCCGCTGTCTGATCGCTGCCATCGAGTCCCCGCACAAGCCTGGCGTCCGTATCCTCAATGCCGTGGGCGCCCAGGCCTGCACCGCGGTTCCTGTTCCAGAACTGCTGCGCTCATGGTTCGGCGACGACGCCGACGCGATCGACTTCTCCCACTATGAGCAGCCCGGTCGCGAACGAGATCCCGTTTACGACATAACCAGAATTCGGGAAGAGCTCGGGTTTGTACCGCAAATGCCAATTCTGGGAGATTGACAGGCAATGAAGATTTCACGAGTTCAAACCGACCACTACCGGATTCCCTTACCTGTTGTCCTCTCGGACTCTACCCACGGCGATATTTCCCATTTCGGGCTGATCGTGTCCCGTATCGAGACCGCAGACGGCCAGGAAGGCATGGGCTATACCTACTGCGTGGGCGACATCGGAGGTTCCGCCATACTCGCCATGATCCGCGACGATCTGGCGCCCATCCTGATCGGTGAAGAGGCAGACCGAATTGAACGCCTGTGGGATAAGATGTGGTGGCACATTCACTTTGTGGGCAGGGGAGGAGCGGCCTCATTTGCCTTAGCCGCCCTGGACATCGCCCTGTGGGATCTGCGCGGCAAAGCCAACCGCGAACCCTGGTGGCGCCTATTTGGAGGACACGATCCCCGCGTTCCGGTCTACGCCGGCGGCATAGATCTGCAATTCTCGCTGGACGCCCTGCTCGAACAGGCCGACGGCTTTCAGGCGCAGGGCTTCCGCGCCATCAAGATGAAAGTCGGGCGCGATCAACTGTCGGAAGACATCGAGCGCGTCGCCGCCATGCGCAGCCACCTGGGAGCCGACTTCCCTCTGATGGCCGATGCCAATATGCGCTGGCGCGTCGATGAGGCCATTCGCGCCGCCCGCGGCATGGCAGACTACAATCTCTTCTGGCTGGAAGAGCCGACCATCCCCGACGACGTCGCCGGCCATGCCCGCATAGCCCGCGAAGGCGGTCTTCCCATCGCCACCGGCGAGAACTTCCACACAGTCTACGAATTCCAGCAGATGATCGCCCACGGCGCCATCGCCTTTCCCGAGCCGGACGTCGCCACCATGGGCGGCGTCACGCCTTGGCTGAAGGTCGCCCACCTCGCCGAAACCTGCAACCTGCCTATCACCACCCACGGCGTCCATGACCTTCAGGTCCATCTCCTGGCCGCGATTCCCAACAGTTCCTACCTGGAGGCGCATGGCTTCGGGCTGGAACGCTTCATCCGCCATGCGCTGCGCATCGAAGAAGGCGCGGCCGTCGCACCCGATAGAGCCGGACACGGCGTCGAATTCGACTGGGACGCACTCAAAGAGCACACCGTCTGAACGACGAAGAGGAAACTATGCAAAAGCGACTGCAGGGAAAGGCCGTAGCGGTCCTCACCGCACACGAATTTGAGGATATCGAGGTGATGTACACTGTGCTGCAGCTCAGCCAGGCCGGTGCCGATGTCGTAGTCGGGACGCTGCCCCAATCCGCCCTCGGCCACTTCCACGGGCGACCCGCCTGGCCGGAGAAACCAATCACCGGCAGGTTCGGGCACACCATACCCTTTGACGTCCTCGCCCTGGGAAACCGCTACTCAGTCCAGAGCATCTGGGAAATGGACCCTGAAGAGTTCGACGCAGCCGTGTTTCCAGGCGGACTCGCCCCCGATTTCCTTCGCATAGACGACAAAACTCTGGAATTCGCCGCCGCCATCCATCGTTCCGGAAAAGTCCTGGCCGCCATCTGTCACGGGCCGCAGGTCCTCATCTCTCTCGACCGTCAAAAGGGGACCGACAGCGTCGCCGGCCGCAACGTCACAGCCTACTGCGCGGTCACAGACGATCTGCTCAATGCCGGGGCCGTCTACCACGACGTGCCCGCCTTCATAGACGGAAACGTCGTCACAGGCCGCGTACCCGACGACCTGCCTGAATTCTGCGATGCCATCATCGAAGCCTTGTCGCCAACCTGATTCACTCCACCACCCACCTAAGGCAACCCAGAAACGCCCTACCGTACCCAATCCCCCCGTAGGGGCACCCCTTGTGTGTGCCCAGGCCCGCCAACCCGTACCGGGCCAACCAACCCAGTCCCCCCGTAGGGGCACCCCTTGTGGGTGCCCAGGCCCGCCAACCCGTACCGGGCCAACCAACCCGATCCCCCCGTAGGGGCACCCCTTGTGGGTGCCCTCGTGAATCGACAGCAACGCACAGAAACTGGAGAAACTATGGACTTCCCAGAGGTAAAGGCAATGACTTTCGACGTCTTCGGCACCGTCGTCGACTGGCGCGGCTCCATCATTCGCGAAGGCGAAGACGTCTGGACCGCCAAAGGGGTGGACGTCGACTGGCCCGATTTCGCCGACAGCTGGCGCGGCGGCTACGGGCCTTCCATGCAACGCGTTCGCAGCGGCGAGCTTCCCTGGATGAACATCGACGCGTTGCATCGATTGATCCTGGATGACCTTCTCGAGCAGCACCAGGTCTCAGGACTGTCTGAGGCCGACAAAGTTCAGTTGAACAAAGTATGGCACCGGTTGAATCCCTGGCCCGATGTAACCTCCGGCATAGCGCGCCTGCGCAAGCGCTACATCGTGGCTTCACTGTCCAACGGCAACGTGGCCCTGCTGGTCAACATGGCCCGCCACGGCGGATTCAGCTGGGATTGCGTTCTCTCCGCCGAGCTTGCAATGCACTACAAGCCCGATCCGGAGGTCTACCAGTCCGCGGCCGCGCTCCTCGGGCTGGAGCCCCATGAAGTCATGATGGTCGCCGCCCACAACGGAGACCTGATCGCGTCGAAGGCCGTTGGCTTCAGAACAGCCTTCGTCCATAGGCCCAAAGAACACGGACCAGGCCAGAAGACAGACCTGACCCCGCATCCTAAGGTCGACGTGATAGCCAAAGACTTCAACGACCTGGCCGACCAACTGCAAATCGACTAGCCCCCACTGACACTTCCTTCCAACCTGGCATCCCCCCGTAGGTGCCCTCGTACGCGCCACGACTCCCATACCCCGCCAACCCGCCATCCCCCGTAGGGGCACCCCTTGTGGGTGCCCTCGTTGTTGCCTCACTAAATTCAACTCAGACAAACGTCAACGACTCCACGGTTTCATTGACATCTGACCGAAAAGTGGTACGCGGGGTCACCTCGCGATTGATCCGCGAGCCCACGAACAGTCCCGCAAGGAGAACACGAAACGCCTCTGCCGTTCTTCGCGCCCCTTCGCGTAACTTCGCGGAAAAATCGGTTTTCTGGGGTGTAAGACCTGTACTGCAATGGGGAAAACCTGTGGCCCGGATGGGGGAAATCAGCCCTGCTGATGCCTGGGGTCGATGGCATCCCGCAGACCGTCACCAATAAAATTGATGCTCAGAACCGTCAGCAAAATCATCACCGCCGGCGGAACCCAGATCCACGGCCCGTCCTGCAGCACGTCAAGGCTGCGCGCAGACTCCAGCATATTGCCCCAACTCGGCGTCGGCAGCGGAATCCCCACGCCCAGGAAGCTCAATCCCGCCTCGAGAAGAATGGCGCCGTTCACGTCGAAGGTGACCGAGGCCAGCAATGGCGCAACCACGTTGGGGAGTACGTGAGAAACGATTATGCGCCGGTTGCCTGACCCCAGCGAACGCGACGCCAGCACAAACTGCTGTTCCCTCAAAGACAATACCTGCCCCCGCACGAGCCGTGTGATGCCGGGCCAGCTGAAAATCCCAATCAGGAAGATAACGCTGGCAATGCTCTGCCCCAGGTATATGGCAGCCGTCAGGATGATCACCACGCGCGGGAAGGTCATCACCACGTCCGTAAAGCGCATGATGATCTGGTCCGCCATGCCCCGATAGTAGCCGGAGATCGATCCCAAAATGACCCCGATCACCGTCGATATGGAAGCGGCAGCAAACCCCACCGCGAGCGAGACGCGGCCGCCGTACAGTGTACGGCTCCAGATGTCCCGTCCAACCCGATCCGTGCCCAGAAAATGCGCAAAGCTCGGCGACTGGAACTTGTCAGGAAGATTGAGCGCCGCATAGTCATAGCGCGCGATCAAAGGGGCCGCGACTGTCGCCAGAAGTACGACACCGAACAGGACCAGACCGGCCAGCGCCAGCGGATGGCGTCGAAACCGCCGCCATGCCTGGGCAGTAGGCGACTGCGAATGGACTCTTCTCGCTCCAGCCTCTATCTGCATTTCAGCCTGCTGTCTGAGTAGCCGTCATCCTGAACTCCCAACAAAAAGCAACATCGCTCTCGCCCCAACCGCGAATCATGATCAAGTATATCGAATTCTTGGGTCGGCAACCGCGTACGCCAGGTCCGTTATCAGATTCGCCGTAAGAACCACCAGCGCCGTAACCAACATGATCCCCATCACCATGGGATAGTCCCTTGCCGCGACCGCATCGACCAGCAGTGCGCCCATCCCGGGCCAGCTGTAGATGGTCTCCGTAAACAGGGCCCCTGCCACCAGGGTAGGCAGACTCAGGCCCACGACCGTCACCACGGGGAGCAGGGCGTTGCGGAAAACGTGCCGCCATGTGACCGCAGGCGGCTTCAACCCCTTTGCATTGGCAGTCCGAACGTAGTCCTCTCCGCGCACTTCCAGAATGCTGAAGCGCGTATAGCGCAGAAATGTCGCCAAATTGAAGATGGCGAGCGTTCCTGCCGGAAGCACCAGGTGATACAAGAGATCAAAAAGAGATTCCGGCTTGCCAATTGTGCGCATCCCCCCGGAAGGGAACCAGCCCAACTTCACCGAGAAAACGTACAAGCCGAATATACCGGCGATAAATGCCGGCATCGAAATGCCTACAAAAGAAAGACCCGTAAAGGTAAAGTCCCAAATCGAGTACTGCCGCAGCCCGATAAAGATGCCAAGCGTAATGCCTACCACGATGCCGATTGCTAGGGCCGTGCCCATCAGCAGGAAGGTGCGCCGCATCCGCACGGCCAGCACCTCGCCTACGTCGTCTCCATTCTTGAAACGGAACCCCAGGTCGCCCTGAACAACCTGCCCCAGCCACTTCACGTAGCGCACCGGAAGCGGGTCGTCGAGCCCATATCGCTCGCGCACGAAGTCCAGGTCCTCTTTCGTTATTCCAATCTCCTCATTGACAAAGAAATCGACCGGATCACCGGGAGCCAAATTGATCAAAAGATAAATGACCAAGGTGACCAGAAAAAGGACCGGTATGTTGATGAGAACGCGGCGGAGAAAGTATCGCATTGGTGTGGGAGACGATGAGGCGGGAAACGAAGGAGTGCCTGCGGCAACGCTGACGGCCCTGAACCAGGAGCCGCCAGCGTCACCGCAGCAGTTGCTTACTTCATGTTCCAGTCCTGTGAACGGTCCACGTAGGGGCCGCCGCCGGGAGCCGGGAAGTAGTGGAAGTCTTCAATATCCACCGTAGCGATGCCATAGCGGGTCGAAACCCACCAGTAGGCGAATGTCGCCTCTTCATTCTGGTACTTGCACAGGGCGGTACGCGCAGCCCTGTACTCGTCTGCGTTCTGGGCCGCGTCCATGGCCGCGAACAGATCGACGTAGTTGGGATCATCGAGACCCCACTGATTGTCTTCCACGTACCAGATTGGGCTGTAGGATGCCGGGCCGCCGCCCGCGCCGCGATAGGCGATGTTCCATTCGGCAGCGTTGTCATCCACCACCGTACGCCAGGTCGGCACGTCGAGGAAGGTCGGATTGACGTTGACGCCGACGTCGATCATGTTGGCCTGCATTACGGTCAGAATGTCCTTAGCCAGCTGCGAAGTGTAGTAGGTGGGAATGTCAAGGTTGACACCGTCAAGCGTGACTCCATCGGCCGCCGCTTCAGCCAGCAGTTCACGTGCCTTGGCCGGATCGTATTCGTAGTAGTTTGCGTCTTCAGGCCAGAAAGTCGGATAGGGGTCCTGGCAAGGTGTTGCCTGCGCCGTTCCGTTGAAGACGTCACTGATGATCGATGCCCGGTCGATTCCGTACATGAAGGCCTGGCGAACGCGCTTGTCCGACCACGGCTCGTTCAGGTAGTTGTAATTGAACATGTTCGTCACAAACGACGGGCCCGAGAAGATCTGGTAGTCGGGATTGTCGGCAAAACGGCTTGCCACGTCCGCGCTCACGTACGTGAAGTCGATGTCCCCGCTCTCCAGCGCCAGTACCGCAGCCGTCTCGTCAACGAAGTAGCGGTTGATCAGCTGGTCCAGTTCAGGCACGCCGTCCCAGTAATATTCATTGGGCGCCAGCGCCATGAACTGGTCCTTCTCGTAAGAGTCGAACTTGAACGGGCCTGTCCCGACCGGGTTGGTGAACCACCAGTCGGCGCTGAAAATCTCAGTCGGCTCGAAATCGATGGCGTGCTCAGGCAGCGCGTAGTAGCCGCGCACCGAGTCATAGAAACGCGGATTGGGGATGTTGAGCTCGATCTCGAGAGTCAGATCGTCAACCACGCGAATGCCTGTAATCTCGTCCGCCTCACCGTCGTTGTACTCGGTCCAGCCCACAATCTGATTCGGCTGACTGATCCCGAAATGGGTCACGGCAGCCATCGGTGCAGATACGAACTCAGCCGTCCATTTCAGGTCCGAGGCGGTGAAATCCTCGCCGTCATGCCACTTAACGCCTTCTCTCAGGTTAAAAGTCCACACGGTCGCGTCCTCGTTCGGCTCCCAGCTCAACGCCAGCGCAGCCTCGCTGGTGTGATTGGAGAAGGTGGAGTCCATAATGATCAACGGCGTGAAGATCTTCACGAACCAGACATTGCCCGCGCCGTTGTTGTAGAGTACGCCCTGCGGGTCGCCGCCCGGCCCCACGTCAAAGCCGCCTATCAGAACCTGTTCGACTTCGACGTCTTCCGGCGCCATCTCGTCTGCAGACGCGGCCGGCGCCGCTTCCTCAGCCGGCGCCGCAGCCGGCGCCGCACAGGCAACCAGCAACGCCAGTGACAGTACTGTCACAAGAACCAGAAACTTGCTTCTGAACATTGGTACCTCCAGTAGGTTTGGGTTTGGAAAGAAGTCCGAGAATATTGCACTTCTTGGAGCGCATAGATAATCGCACAAAATTGCCCCAACTGCCAAATTCGCGGGCCCCTACTGTCACCCGCAACCTGCTCCCTTCTCGCCGCGTCGAACCCCAATGAACGCCTATAGCTGAACGGGGTCCAACCCGCAATGTGGCGCAACTGTTCCCTTACAACCCGTCTCCTCCATTCCCCCCTCAACCCCCAGTAGGGGCAGGCCTTGTGCCTGCCCACCTCCCATCCGCGTCGCCCCCTCCTTCCTCCTCGCAACCCCCCCGTAGGGGCAGGCCTTGTGCCTGCCCACCTCCCAAACGCGTTCCCCTCTCCATCCCCCCAGCAACCGTCCTGTAGGGGCAGGCCTTGTGCCTGCCCGCCTCCCAAACGCGTTCCCCTCTCCATCCCCCCTGCAACCGTCCCCGTAAGGGCAGGCCTTGTGCCTGTCCACCTCCCAAACGCGTCCCCCTCTCCATCATCCCCTGCAACCGTCCTGTAGGGGCAGGCCTTGTGCCTGCCCGCCTCCCAAACGCGTTCCCCTCTCCATCTCCCCCAGCAACCGCCCCCGTAGGGGCAGGCCCTATGCCTGCCCTCCCCCTCCCTTCCCCACCGTCTCCCCCTTTACCACACCTGACCATCCTTGTCCCCAGAAACGACTGCTCCCATCGAAGGTCAACAATACGATACCGCCCCGGTTTCTGTGATATACTGGCTCTTTGGCGGCCGGAAGATCCCTACCATCACATCATCTCCTGCATTGCAATCGCGACAGTCGCAATCAAGGTGAGTAGGACTCATTGACGCTTGTCTGAACACGATCTGCGGCAGCAAAATGCTGCTGACCTGCGCACTCGCGCAAGGAAGAATCCAGTTTCACGACGGTGTTCTTCGAGGTCCTACGTGGGCAAAAAGGTGTTCTTCGCGACCCTTCGCGTGACTTCGCGGACAAAAGAAAGGTGTTCTTCGTCGCCCTCGTTCCTTGACGCAGGCCTGCCTAACTATCTCCAATCCAATCTCCCTTCAAACCTATGACTTGAGACGCGGAGAACAACCATGTCAACCCAAAACTATGAAGTCCTGTTTCTGGAAAGGGGCGTCGCCGACGTGAGGACGTGCGAAATGCCGTCTGCGGGGCCAGGTGAGCTGGTCATTCGGGCCCTTGTCTCCCTGATCAGCCCGGGCACTGAAAGAGCCTTCCTTCTGGGCCTGGCAAATACCCCGGACCGCTATCCCCAAAAGACAGGCTACAGCCACATAGGCGAAGTGGTCGAGGTCGGAGCCGGGGTCGAAGGCTGGGCGGTCGGTGACCGGGTCGCCTCACGCGCCAACCACAAACTGTTTGCGTCCATGCCGGTCTCCAATTGCAACCGCATCCCCACAGGCCTGACCAACGAACGCGCCGCATTCTTCCGGCTCACCTCCATCGCAATGCAGGGCGTGCGCAAAACGCGCATCGAACTGGGCGAGCCGGTCGCCGTCATAGGGTGCGGACCGGTCGGCCTGCTGGCGGCACAGCTGGCCCGTCTCAATGGCGGGCTTCCCGTCGTCTCCATAGACAAAGATGCGCACCGCCTCGCGTTTGCACAGGATTTTGACCTCGACGCCGCCTTGCCGGCCGACGACGACCTCAAGGAAGCCCTGCGAGCCCACTGCAGCGGTTACGACCCCGCGCTGGTCATCGACGCCACCGGCCATCCCGAAGCCATTCCCGCCGCCTTTGACCTCGCCCGCTCCGGCGGACGCGTGCTACTCCTGGCCAGCACCCGAGGCGATACCGAGGCCGTCAACTTCTATCGCGACGTCCACATAAAAGGACTCACCGTCATCGGCGCACACGAGAGTACCAGACCGCGCCTGGACTCGGCGCCCGGCTGGTGGACGCACCAGGCCGACGAAAACACCGCCCTAAGGCTCCTTGCCGGCGGACGCCTGGTCGTCGATCCGATTACCACCCATCGCTTTGCCTGGCACAACGCCGCCGAGGCCTACGCCATGCTTGCCCGCTGGGAGCCGGAAATGATGGGGACCCTCCTTGACTGGCAGGATTCATAGAGGCGCCGACCAACACAGCGATGAATCCTTCGACCCCAATCTCGTCCAGAGTGATCTTCGAGACCTGGTGGCCTCTGGCCCTAAGCTGGCTCATGATAACCGTGGAACAGCCAATTCTGGCGGCAGCAGTGGCTCGAAGCGGCAATCCCAAGATTCAACTCGCAGCCTGGGGTCTGGCATTCTCCCTGGCAATTGCTCTAGCCGCTCCCTCAATCTCCATGCTGGCAGTGTCAACCTCTCTCAGCAGAGACAGGATGGCCTACAGGCGCGGGCGCGGCTACATGCTGTGGCTCAGCCTCGGTCTTACCTTCGTTCACTTTGTTCTGGCCTTCACCCCTGCATTTGAACTCGTTGTACTGGGACTAATTTCAGCCCCGCCGGAACTTGCAGAGCCCGTCCGTACAGGCTTTCGCATTCTGCTTCCCTTAGTCCCCAGCCTTGCCTTAAGGCGTTATCAGTACGGTGTCCTGATTCGCTGCGGAAAGACGCCCGCAGTGTCGCTTGGCACGGTGACGCGCCTGCTGATTGAAGTAGTGCTCGCAATTGGGCTTTTTCGGTTTACAGACTTGGACGGGGTCGTCGTCGCCAGCACAGCCATTGCGACGGGCGTGGTCTATGAAGCAATCTATGCCACGATTCGCGTTCGGCCTGTCGTTCAGAATAACCTCATCTCCATTACCCCCGGCCATGCTCCGCTGTCGTGGGGAAGATTTCTGCGGTTCTATCTTCCCCTGGCACTGACGACATTGATGCAGATGCTGCTCCAGCCCCTGGTTGGCGCTAGCCTCAGCCGTATGCCGGATTCGATCGGTTCGCTCGCACTGTGGCCGGTACTGTTTGGCGTCCTACTGGTGATCAACAGTGCGGCTATCGCTTTCGTCGAAGTGGTAATCGTGCACCTGGACCAACCTGGCTCCATTGAGGCGTTGAGGCACTTCGCGCTCCGCCTTGCAATTTTACTGGCGCTGGTCCCTCTTGCACTCTCTGTTACGCCTCTTGGCGACCTGTGGCTGATTCGGTTCGCGGCCCTTCCCGCCGACCTGTTGCAGCAGGCAAAGGCGGCTCTGTGGCTGGTGATACCGCTCCCGGCCTTGACGACAATTTCTAGCACGCTCCAAGGCACTCTCATAAACGGCCAGCGCACGCGCGGTGTCACCGAGGCTGATGCAATATCCCTTGCCACGGTCGCCATTCTGTTGACTTTGGGTACTCTCTTGGGGGGCCGCCCCTGTTTGGGAGAGGCCGAAGGCAGCGCGGACATTCTCTGCGGCGTTTCGGGGGTCTATATTGCTGTTGTCGCCTACGCCGCTGGTTCGGTCACGCGCAATTTGTGGCTGTGGCGCCGCTCGCAGCCGGTCTATCTGTCTATTCGACTGCGCCACGCCCGGGCATAGAAGAAGAAAGGGATCTACATACTGGAGCGCCCGAAAAAATACGAATCGGGGCTCGTGCAATTACCATCGTCCTATAATTGACTTGAGTTCGTATACGTTTCAAACAGCCATCCCAACCGTAGGGGCACCCCTTGTGGGTGCCCTCGCGGACCCCCCACCCCCTTGAGAACTTCCCTAAACCCAATGTCCTCCCGTAGAGGCACCCCTTGTGGGTGCCCTCGTGGACCCACCACCCTCTTGAAAACTTCCCTAAACCCTATGTCCCCCCGTAGGGGCACCCCTCGTGGGTGCCCTCGTGGACCCACCACCCTCTTGCAAACTTCCCTAAACCCTAAGTCCCCCCCGTAGGGGCACCCCTTGTGGGTGCCCTCGTGGATCCACCACCCCCTTGAAAACTTCCCTAAACCCTATGTCCCCCCGTAGGGGCACCCCTTGTGTGCCCTTCGTGTCCCTTTGTGGCCCTCCCTGGAACAAAGAAAGGTGTTCTTCGCGCCCCTCCGCGAGACTTCGCGGATCGAAAGGTTTTGTCTACAACAATATTCAAGCGAAAACCATCCCGAACAGGCCTGCAAACGTTCTGTCCTTGTTGAATTTCGTACGGCCTTCCCGAAATGTCAACCGAACCTGGAATGCTCAGGGCGTGCAAATGTAGTGGGGTTGTATTCTGGCAGATCAGAGTGAACGTTTTGGGAAGCAAAGGATCACGATGCGTGCAGTGGATTCAGGCAAGCGTCCCTGGGTGAAGCCAATCTCGAAAAACGCTTGAATGGATATACTTCGCGTTCACCGTGATCTACCAGGACACAACAAGCGGGGTCATATGCTGCGGCTCATTTCAAGGATTTCCCTCGAAGCGGTCGCGCCAGTTATTGAGAGTGTCGATCTGATTGGCGAGACGGACTAAGACCTTATCGACATGTCCTCTGCCTCAAATCCGACATGCTCTTCAACAAAATCGTCAATACAGGCACTGAGGTCAATTCTTGTGTCTTCAGTACTCTTCTCTATTGACTGTTTGAATTGTTCATTGAGTTGCTCGTGGTCCCAACATTGGGACCCACCATAGTATTCGGGGTGTTCTTCGTACACTTGCTACCTAATGTAAGTTCAATTTGATACCAAGAGTTTTTCGTACTCTGGGTTGAGTTCAAATTTAGGCCATAGACGAGACACGACCCTTTCGGGATGTGCATTGATACGGTTGATGAAGGCTTTGCAAGCAT
>DAOUHY010000324.1:0-7358 GCA_034428435.1 Caldilineaceae bacterium
GGTCGTCCCCCTTGCAAACGAGGAAAAGCTGAAGCTGTCGTACTCGCTGATGACCTTCATCGTTTCCGTTACTTCCTCGCCTTCCGCGTCTATCCAAGTTAACTCGACTTCAGTTTCGATCGGGAAGCGGACGGCATAGCGCATCTGCTGCAAACGCTTGAAGTGATCTGTGCTGAACGGCGCGGAGTGAGCGACGGCGTTGCTGATGGCGTCGGCTATGGGCACCCCGTCAATGGCGACGATCTCGGTTCCGAGTTCAATACCGGCCGCCTCCGCCGGGCTGCCCTCCGTGACGAAATTGACGATTACCGGGCCTTCCTCGGTCTCCCGAATCGCGATGCCCAGGCCGCCGGCAATGTCCTGCTGAAAATCTTCGCGTATGAAGGGCCCGCTCACATGACCGTCGGGGATCGACCAGCTGAAGTCGCGTAGCGCCCGCTGGTAGTCTCGGGAATCTTCGTCTTCGGCGGCAGCCTCAAAGCGGGGCAGGAACTCTGTCCTCTTCGCCTCCCAGTCAATTCCCTTATACTCAGTAAACGCATACTCTTTCTTGAGAAGATCAACCAGCGAGTTGAAGGCTTCAGGATAGGACTGCTCGGAGTAGTCGACGAGCGCAATCCCTTCCGGTTCGATCAGATCGACAACTGGGTTACGCGAGCGGTCGAAGCTGAAAGGCTCGGCGTCCATGTTTACGATCGTATACCCTTCAGGCAGGATCACGATCGGGTCGTCTTCCGTGAAGAGAAGCCCGTCTTCACCGAAGCCGGAAGGAAATCCCTGCTGATCATCTGGAGCGAAAACGAGGAAGATTCCTCCGATGATTTCCCGTTCCGTTTCAATCTCGTCGCTGATGCGGGTCGAAGCGTAGGCCGTTGACCAGCCTCCGCCGTAGAGATCCCTCTCTTCAAGGAAGGGGTCGCCAAAAGTATTGTCCCAGTAAGCGATGGCGAAAACCTGCACGCCCTGGTCTTCTGACTCATCGTTGTCGACATCGCGGTAGCTACCCTGCGGTTCGATGGGGAGGGCAAGCGAATACTCGAACGGCGATGTGAAGAAGTCCGTTGTTATCTGGCCAATAGTTTGGGACTCGACCGGCATAAGGAAATGTTCGTTTCGGTCAACGAATCCAGCCTGGTCCTCTAGAATTACCAGCGGTTGCGCCACGCCTATTGTAAAGTAGGGCGCGGTGTAGTTGACACTACCCGTAATTCTCACGGGCCCGCCCTCTTCATTTACTATTTCGGCCGCTGGGGGCGAGTCGCTGCTTTCCTGGGCGAGGGCATCGGTTGCCAAAAACGATCCCATAATCAACACTGCAGCAAGCAGAATATAGATCCCTCCAACCAAACGCGCATTCATTCCTTTCTCCTTATAATAGTTCCTTTGTCCCGACAAAAGGGCTCGCCGGCTCACGCGATGCAAATATAACCGATTCAGGTCAACCGGTCCCTTTCAAAAGCAATCATATCATCCAGGATTTTCGGCAACAAGTGGGTAGGCTTCCATCCGATTTCGCCGGCAATCTTCGAGATATCCGGTACGCGCCTGCGCAAATCCTCAAATCCGGCGGCATAGGCCTGGCCGTACGGAAGATAGTGGATCGGCGAAGCAGAATCGGCGCGGTCGACGATCTGTTCGGCCAACTCGCCGATTGTCACCTCATGATTGCTTCCGATGTTGTAAATCTGGCCGCTAGCCGTAGTCCGACCCAGCAGTCCAACTATCGCCTGCACGACGTCCGCGACATGACAGAAGCAGCGCGTCTGCAAACCGTCGCCGTAGACGGTAAGAGGCTGTCCTCGCAGGGCCTGCCTGACGAACCTGGGCAGGACCATACCGAAACGGCCGGTCTGTCGTGGGCCAACTACATTGAACAGCCGCATGATCGTGAGAGGAAGTCCGAACTCCTGGTGGGCAGCGAGGGCGAGAAATTCGTCGAGCAGCTTGGTGGCGGCGTAGACCCACCGGGTGCGGTTGGGGGGCCCGAGAACTAAATCGTCGTTCTCGGAAAATGGCAAGGATTCGCTCTTGCCGTAGACTTCACTGGTGCTGGCTATCAGAGTTTGGCAGCCGGAATGCCGGGCGGCGGCCAGCAGTGCGTGTGTGCCCAATACGTTCGTCTCAATCGTATGCGTGGGCTTCTCCAGGACCAGATGCACACCTACCGCAGCTGCTAAGTGCACAATCGCGTCGGCGCGACCGGCAAGTTCGTCCAGGACAGTACCGTCGTCCAGACCGGCTTGGGCAAATGAGAAGCAAGGATGCCCCTGCAGACCCTGGATGTTCTCTGCCGAACCTGTACTGAGATTGTCAAGAACCGAGACTGAGTCGCCGCGCCTGAGTAAGGCGTCGGCGAGATGGCTGCCGATGAACCCGGCGCCACCTGTGATCAAGACGTGCATAGGCATCTCGAAACTGCGAGATTCCCTCCCAATTTGAGCGGCGGCCGGCCACAGCAAATCGCAAGCCGCCAGCCCTTAATCTCAAACAGCCGCTGTTGTCCTAGTGCCGAAAGTGCCGCGTCCCCGTAAAGGCCATTACCAGACCCAGACGGTCGCAACTCGCGATTACCTCCTCATCGCGAATTGAGCCTCCCGGCTGTACGACCGCCGCAACCCCATGTGCGGCGGCAGCTTCGATGCCGTCGGCAAAGGGAAAGAAGGCGTCTGACGCCATCACCGCGCCGCGTGCTCTCTCTCCTGCCTTGTGACCGGCAAGCATGACCGAATCAACCCGACTCATCTGACCCGCGCCCACGCCAACAGTTGCTCGATTCTTGACATAAACGATGGCGTTGCTCTTGACATGGCGGCAAACGCGCCACGCAAAGGCAAGGTCGGCCAGCTGCGATGCGTTGGGACTATCTTGGGTTACGATGCGCCAGTTCGCCGGTTCGAGGTCCTGTCTGCTGCTGTCGGCTTCCTGGACCAGGGCGCCGCCGTAAACAGTGCGGATGTTGAGCGAGTGGGGGGCAGCACCGCAGGCGCGCAATATTCGCAGGTTCTTCTTGCGCTGAAGCAATGTAAGCGCCTCCTCGTCGAATGCGGGCGCGGCCACGATCTCGACAAACAGCTTTGCCATCCTCTCGGCGGTCTCCCTGTCGAGCGTCCGGTTTACCGATATTATGCTGCCAAAGGCACTTACCGGGTCGGAGGCAAGGGCTTCGTCATAGGCACTTGCCAGGGAATCAGCCGAGGCGAGCCCGCAAGGATTGCTGTGCTTGATGATCGCCACAGTCGGCGCATCGAAGTCCTGGGCCGACTGCCAGCTGCCGTCCAGGTCCAGCCAGTTGTTGTAGCTCATCTCCTGGCCGTGGAGCTGCTCAAACGCGGGAGAGGCGTCGCTGTGCCGGTAGAAAGCGCCCTGTTGATGAGGGTTTTCCCCATAACGCATCACTTGCACACGCTCAAGATTCAACCGAATCTGCGCAGGCATCTCTTCCATGTCATCCGATTGCGCCCGATCTTGCGACTGCTGCTGGGCAAGGAAACGGGAGATGGCCGTATCGTAATCGGCAGTATGGCGAAAAGCCTTCAATGCCAGTGCCTGTCTGGTTTCGGCGTCAAGCCCTCCCTCCGCAATGGCCAGCGCAACGCGTTCGTAGTCGGACGGATCGCAAACTACCGTCACCGATTCGAAGTTCTTGGCCGCGGCGCGCAAGAGTGCCACGCCGCCGATGTCGATCTGCTCCACGGCCTCAGCCAGGGTTACTCCGTCATCGGCCACGGTACGCTGAAAGGGATAGAGGTTGACAATGACCAAATCAATCGGGTGAAGACCTTGCTGTTCCAGTTCGGTGAGATGCTCCTGTGTGCGGCGCGCGAGAATGCCGCCATGAATTGCTGGGTGCAATGTCTTCACACGGCCGTCGAGAAGCTCAGGGAACCCGGTAAGGGCCTCGGTGGGCGTGACCGGCATTCCGGCATCGGCAAGTTGGGCGGCCGTGCCCCCGCTGGCGACCAGTTCGACGCCGGCGTCGTTGAGCTTCCGCGCAAAAGACGTGAGGCCGGTTTTGTCGGACACAGAGATCAGTGCACGTTGGTTTGACATGGAGAGTCTCCTGTTTGGACGCATAGATTCTGGCAAACAAAAGAGGCAGTCGGATGAAACCCAACTGCCCCAGCCCAGGCGATCGACTGTGCACAAAGGGAAACAAATCCCCGCTCCTCTCCCTTGTGGTGTCTCTCCACCCAAATGAAGGGACTAAACAGTTGGCGGTTTGCCGGCAACTGGACCCTTCTGTTCGCCAGTTGAGGAGCTCGTCCTTGTTTGATCCCCATGCTATCACAGTGAAATGACTCGGGCCAAAGGCCGTCGACCCTGGATTCCGCAGGCTTAACGCCAATTGAATGGTGTTTCCGGGCATCCTTTTCTCTCCGCCTACTTCTGTCGCCTCTCATTCCTGAGTCACCAGAAAATGCACTGATCCAATTGCCGTCTGCTATACTGTGCAGGAATTTGCGAATGAAAAAAGTGCACTGCCACAAGGAGAGAACCAATGCATGATGCCACAGCCCCGCGCGGAGATATTGCCGTTTCCGGCCTGGCCGTGATGGGACAGAATCTGGTGCTTAACCTCGAGCGCAACGGCTACAATGTCGTTGTCCACAATCGCACCACTTCCAAAATGACTGATTTCGCGGCTGAGCACGCTGGCAAGAATCTGATCCCCGCGGTGACGCTGGAGGAGATGGTGGCGAATCTCGTGCGACCGCGGCGCGTCCTCTTGATGGTGCAGGCCGGCCGCCCCGTCGACGCGGTGCTGGATTCCCTTGTGCCAATGCTGGACGAAGGCGATATCGTCATGGACGGCGGCAACAGCTATTTCCCGGACACGGAACGGCGCAGTCGCGAACTGACGGCCAAGGGACTGGTATATATGGGTGTCGGCGTCAGTGGAGGAGAGGAAGGCGCACTCTGGGGCCCTTCGATTATGCCCGGCGGCGCCCCAGATGCTTGGGAAGCGGTCGGACCGATGCTGCGGGACATCTCCGCCAAGGCGGAAGAGGACGGCGAACCCTGTGTCAGCTTTATAGGACGCGGCGGCGCAGGTCACTATGTCAAGATGGTTCACAATGGCATTGAATACGGGGATATGCAGCTGATAGCGGAGGCGTATGACATTCTTCAGCAAGTTCTGGGGCTGAGTCCTGGTGAACTGGCAGATGTATTCGCCGAGTGGAACGAAGGAGAATTGGACAGCTTTCTGATTGAAATAACGAGCAAAATTTTCCGCAGGCTGGATGAGGAGAGCGGCCGCGCACTGGTTGACATGGTGCTTGACAAGGCACAACAGAAGGGCACGGGGAAATGGACCAGCCAGAACGCCATGGACGTAGGCGCGCCGATTCCCACCATCAACAGTGCCGTAACCGGCCGCATCATCTCCTCGCTCAAAGAGGAACGCGTCGCCGCGTCCGCGCGGTTGCCGGGCCCTGAAACGCAAGCCTATGAAGGCGGTCGCCAGGAACTGATCGACGCTACCCGTGACGCCTTGTACGCGAGCAAGATCAGCGCCTATGCGCAGGGGATGGCGTTGTTGCGCCAGGCAAGCGAGGAGTACGATTACGGGCTGAATCTGGGAGAAATCGCCGCGATTTGGCGGGCCGGCTGCATCATTCGGGCCCGCTTTCTCAACCGCATAACCGACGCCTACAACCGCAATCCCGGGTTGACGAACCTGCTACTGGACGACGAGTTTCAGGCAGCGGTCACCAAAAGGCTGCCGGCGTGGCGCAGAGTAATCCAACTCGCAGTCGCGAGAGGCATCCCTACACCGGCCTTCAGCGCCAGCCTTGCCTACTATGACAGCTACCGCAGCGCCCGGCTGCCAGCCAACCTGATTCAAGCGCAACGGGACTTCTTCGGCGCCCATACCTACGAACGCACCGATCGAGAGGGCATCTTTCACAGCGAGTGGGAATGAAGCGACAGTTGGTCAACCGCTGGCATTTGGCCATCCCTTCCATACTCCTGCTGGGCGCAGCCTGGATCTGGGTAAGCCGCCCGGCCATCGTCGAATCGACTTTCGATACCCCGCGGCCGGCCCTGTACCACCCGGCCCCCGACTTCACGCTGCCCCGATTCAGTGCGATTGGGGCAGAAGGAAATCCGTTCAGCCTTTCTGCGGCGAAGGGGCGCCCGGTCGTACTGAATTTCTGGGCCACCTGGTGCGGTCCTTGCCGTCGAGAATTTCCTGCCCTGCAGGCTGCGGCCGCGCGCCACGGGGGCTGTATGGCGGCGAGCGAATCAGTTGGTGAGGACCAACAGAACACAGGCGGCCTCGACCAGGGCTCAGATTGCGTCCTGTTCATTGGGGTAAATCAAGGGGAGAACGCCGACACTGTCACTCGCTTTCTGAACGAAGTAGGCAGCCCGGCCGGGAGGAATGGAAGCTCCACTGCCGGGCAGTCCGACCGCAAGTCAGAGTTCGAGATCGTTCTGGACCGCTCTCTTGAAGTGGGACAACGCTACAATGTTCAGGGGCTGCCGCTCACCTACTTTATCGACGCTGAAGGGATAATCCGCGGGGTATGGTCGGGCGAGATGAACAGTGTCATCCTGGCAGAGCAAATTGCTGAAATATTGCCATGATGACCGATCATGAGAAGTTAGCCAGGGTATTGCGCCATCTGAAAGTCGAAAGCGCCCCGCTGGTGGGGAGAGGAATGACCTCCTCTCTGTACGAAATCGGCGGCGGGCGCGTTCTGAAAATCCACAACGATAAGCAAGAACCAGGATACCTTTCGCTGTTGCAACGCTTTTCGGAGCAGCTTCAAAGATTCTCATTTCCTTTCGCAGTACCCCTTATTTACGAATACGGCACGATTGGGGAGATACACTATCATGTCGAAAGGCGGCTTCCGGGCCAGGACTTTGCAGAGCTCCTTCCCCGCCTGACGCCTGGCGAACGGCGCAGCGCTTTTGCATCCTTCTTGGACGGCCTTCCTCCCTTGCACGCTGTTCATATGCCGAACCTGCCATTTGGCGAACCCCTGAACCCACAGGAGGCGATTTCCGCGGAGACCTGGCCCGGCTTCCTGCAGGCGCGCATCAAGGCAACACTGACGCGTTCCTATACCGATTTGCAGGAGGACCTGGCCGATGTGGACCGCATCGTGGACGGGTTCTTTCGAGACCTCGGCAGTTTGCCGCCACGGCCGCCGAAGTGCCTGGTCCATGGCGACTACTTCCCCGGCAATGTCCTGTGCGACGAGCGAGGAATCCTTACGGCCGTCGTAGATTTCAGCCCGCTGACCCTGATCGGCGACCCACTGTTGGATCTGGCCGGCGCCTATTACTTCTGCCGCATATACGACTTTGTAACCGAGGCCGACTATGAATTCCTGCGCAGCCAG
>DAOUHY010000325.1:0-7194 GCA_034428435.1 Caldilineaceae bacterium
GTCGGCGTCCGCACCCCAGGGGTCGCGCCAGCCCATCTGCACCACGCCCCACATGGCGTCGTCCACCACCTCCTGCGGCGTGCGCCCGATGCGGTCGTTCTCGCGCACCGACTGCTGCGCAAAGATCGGTGCGATGCCGGTGCCCTCGACCGAGCGGATGTGGCCGGGTGTGGCCGCGCCCAACCGGTCACCGAAACCGAAGGAGGTCTCCACACCCAATGGCACAGGCTTCAGCCAGGACAGCCGTCTTCGCAGCGCGGCCGCGTTCTCCGCGGTCAGCGGGCAGAGCAGCATCCCGTTCGCTATATCGCCGCTGAAGCCGGTGGTATCGCCCTGCACGCAGAGCTTCTTGTCCCTGCCGTCGCGTGCCAGTGCGTAGGTTGTTCCATCCTGCTCGATAACCGAGTGTGCGTATTGCTTCAGCTGTGTCATTGTGCGGCTTTCCACAAGCAGTTCATCTGATTTCAATGAGGAGTGTGTACAGCATTATACATCCCGGTCAGGCAAGGCACGCTCGGCCCGGAGCTCCCTTTGCCAGGCAACGGGGTCGGGAATCGTGGAAAATGTGCCTCTCCGTGCAAGCTCCGCCAACACCTCGGCCATCAATTTCCCTCGCTTAGACGAGAATTCGGCATCCTGCTCCTCCGGGAACGTAACATAGACTTGCAAGGCGCCGGATGTTTCAGGAGGCCGTTCGAGCCACTCGATCTGGTCATCGTGAAGGATCGCCTTGTACGTGCGCATATCCCTGACCCAGGTACTGCAGAGGACAATTGACCATGAAAAATACACACCACGAACCAGCGGTTCCGTATCCCTTGCCGCCTCATCGTTAGAAGGCTAGAATACACGAGAAGCAGTTTCTGCGCTACTCACAGGGGATACGAACCCGCAACCCTGTATCCGATATCCACAGCCGCGATCACTTGAAAATCCAGAATAAAACGGGTGCTGACAATGCAGATCCATCTCCAATACGGCCAGGACGGGCTGACGGCTGAGCTGCCCACCGAAAACGCGACCATCATTCGCCCGCGCTTTGTAGAGGGGCTGCCGGACGAGCCTGCCGCGTTCCGGGAAGCGGTGCGGCAGCCCAACGGCGCGCGTCCCTTGGCGGAGGCTGTCGACGCGCACGAGCGCGTCGCCATCGTCATCGCTGACGGCACCCGTCCGCTGCCCTCGGCGCGGCTGCTGCCCTGGATTTTGGCGGAGTTGGCGCATGTGCCGGAGGAGAATGTCACCATCGTCGTCGGCACCGGAACGCACCGGCCCAACACCGCGGAGGAGCTTGAGCAGATCGTGGGTGCGGAGGTCTACCGGCGGCTGCGCGTGATCAACCACAACGCCTACGCGGAAGAGAGTATGGCGGTCGTGCGGCCAGGGCAGGATGGTCGCGGCCCGCTGATGATGAACCGGGAGTATGCGGACGCCGACCGGCGCATCCTTGTCGGCTTCATCGAGCCGCACTTCATGGCCGGCTTTTCGGGCGGCTACAAAGCCGTCTTCCCCGGTGTGGCCGACTTGGCTTCAATTATGCACTATCACCGCGCCGAGATGATCGGCCATCCGCAGAGCAAGTGGGGCGTGCTCGCGGGCAACCCGACCCAGGAGCAGATCCGCGCCAACGGGTCGGTCCTGCCGGTCGATTTTCTGGTGAATGTCACCCTCAATCACAAGCGCCAGATCACCCGCTTCTTCTGCGGCGACGTCATCGTCGCCAACGAAGAGGGCTGCCGTTATGCGAAGGAGACGGCGATGGCTGCCGTCGACCGCAGCTTCCCGCTCGTGATCACCACCAACAGCGGCTTTCCCCTCGACCAGAACCTCTACCAGTCGGTGAAGGGGATGTGCGCCGCCGCCGAGATCATCGAGGACGACGGCGAGATGATCGTGGCCGCCCGCTGTAACGACGGCTTCCCCGCGCACGGCAACTTTACCAAGCTGCTCTACGAGCACAGTTCGCCGCAGGCGATGCTGGAGACGATCTTCCGTCCCGGTTTTCACATGCTGGATCAGTGGCAGGTGCAGAAGTTCGCCGAGGTGGCCCTGCGGGCGCAGGTGGCGATATACAGTGAGCTGGAGCCCGATGCGGTGTCCCGCGCCGGCCTCACCCCGGTCGCCGACCTGAATGAACACATCAGCACGGCCGTTGCCAATCTGGGGCCCGGCGCGCCGGTCGCGGTGCTGCCGGAAGGACCGATGACGATTCCCTACCTTGTGTAGGTTCGGCGCTTAGTCCAGGAGCGCTTCGTTCAGGTGCAGGCCAAAGCCGGGCGCGTCTCCGGGGGTCAGGTACCCGTCTACGGGCTGCGGCGCGTCCATCCACAGTTCCTCATGCGTCCGCTGCCGGTTGCCCAGCACCAGTTCGCCCAGCTCTTCACACGCCGTCCCCGCGATAACGTGCAGCCCCCACGGTTCTCCGCCCCGGTGCAGGACTACGGTGGCGCCGGCCTCTTGCGCCTGCTCGACGATGCGCCGCGTTGCGGTGACGCCCCCGCACCAGGTCACGTCCGGCTGCCAGATGTCGAGCGCGCCGGCCCGGGCAATGTCGGCGAAGCGGTGGTGGGTGAAGTCGTGCTCGCCCCCGGCCAGCTGAATCGGCTTGATCTGCGGCCGTAGCGCGGCCAGCCCGTCCAGGTCGTCCGGCGTCAGCACATCCTCGAACCAGTAGATGTCGTAAGGCGCCAGCGTGCGCGCCATCTCCCGCGTCGCCGCGGCATCCCAGGCCATGTAGCAATCGAACATGAGCAGCGAGTCCGCGCCCAGATGCCGGCGAGACTCTTCCGCAGCGGCCGCCGCGCGTTCCAAAGCGGAGGCGCCCTGCGGACCGCCAAAGGGCACCTTGTGCGCGGTAAACCCGCTCTCGGCGAACCATTCCGCATCGTCGCCGGAGGCGTAGGCACGGATACGGGGCGCGGACGTGCCGCCCAGCAGTGCGTAAACCGGCTGCCGCTCGGCCTTGCCCAGGAGGTCCCACAGGGCAATGTCGATTCCGCTGAGCGCCATGATGGCGATGCCGCCCCGTCCGTAAGGGATCGAAGCCGCGTACAGCTTATCCCACAGGCGCTCGATGTCGGCGGGGCTGTCGCAAGTCTCGTCCAGCAGCAGCTCGCGCAGGTGGCGGTTGACCACCTCGACCGCGGCCACACCGCCGCCGCCATAACCGTAGCCGCTGAAACCGGCGTCCGTTTCGACGCGCACGACGATCTGCCACAGGTAAGGGCGCCAGCCGCCCAGCGGTTGGCGGTAGTTAGGGTAGATTGCGCGGATGTCGGTGATTTTCATGGGGAGGTGGTTCTTGGACGTGTGCCGTGACTACGACCCGAATATCTCGTCTACCTTCAGGCTGAACCCGGCAAGCGTGGGTGAAGTCAGCGTGTCGCCTTCGCCGAACGTGTCAACGACCTCATATCCATCGTCTCCCAGCAACAGAACAGTGATAGCGCCGGCGTCTGTGCCCACGCCCCAGTACTCTTTGACGCCGTGTTGCGCGTAGAGCGCACGCTTGTATCCTCTGTCCCGCTCGGCTGTGGAGGGGGATAGGATCTCAACCACGAGGTCAGGGGCGCCTTGTATGTTGTCCGGGGTGATGATGTGCGTTCGCTCGCTGGAGACGAACAAGAGATCAGGCTGCACTACGTCGACATCCGATAGCACGACATCCGTGGAGGAGTAGTAAATGCGCCCCAGACCGTTGCCCTTCACGAAGGTCATCAGATGATAACCCAATTCTGCCTGCGTTCTCTGGTGTACTTCGCTGGGCGCGGGGGTCGCAACCAGTACCCCGTCCAGAAGTTCGTAGCGATTGTCTTCAGGTGTAGTGAGGTAGTCCGTGTATGTGAGCTTAAACCGCGGCTTCTCACCAATCATACGAGCAGTTCCGGTTTGGATTCCTGGACTGTTTCTAATCCTAGCCTAAAGTGCTTTATTGTGTCACACGAGATTTACTTCAGTTAGTTCTCGTGTATGCAATATCAAGTCTAACGAGAACTGCATCGAGATTATAAAACATCTGCTTGGAACTCTTACTACTATTGGGGTTGAGTTTGCGCTCATGCGCACAGTTGGGATCTGCCTTTACGAGCTTTAGCAACCTGTAAAAGTGAGTGTTTTGCTTGAAATCGGAGTAGCGTTTCTTGCACGCGCGGATAAGATCATGATAAGTGGCAGAGAAAGTCGCCAAAGCTTCATCGTCACTCACTCTAAACTTGGGAGCATTCGAGTTATTCGTCATCCCTACACTTCCTCCCCCCGAAAGTCCTGGTTGTATGTCGATCTGTACATCCATAACTACACTATATTCAGGGTCCTTCGTGTCACTAGGTAGTCGTGTGAGATTATCAAGAGTGTTGATTAGCGCTTTCTGTCCTTTCGGGAGGTTACCTCTGGTGCCTGTTGCATGTCCCACAAATCCGACTGGCAACAGATAAGGCATATCTACTGTCTCGCCAAACCACTTGAAGGATAACTTGATGAAATTCTGAACGGCAGCAGTTCCAAACCTCAGAATCCTTTCCCGAACTTCTGGCTTCAACATTCCTAAATGTGCGGCTTTGTTTCTGGTTTCTATTATTCCCTGAATGTTGGCTTTTGCTTCCCGAGAAAGCCCAACTCGGTCTATCGCTTGGCTCATGCTAATTGTAATTGGTTCGTTGGTAGTCTTGTCCCGTACGTATCGTCGAGATCCTGACTTCCTGCGGTAGATGGTCTGGATTTTGCCCTGCCCCAACTGAACTAGACGGGCTTTTAGGAGAACCTCCCAAGCGTTCGTAGCAAGCATTGCGAAAGTCTGCTCTCGATATTCAACTGTCGGCTTGTTGTAGATTTCGATAGCCGCGAGCAAAGCAGAACCAGCGCACCGGGCCATTGCAATCTCAAGTCTAGGTTTAGCCATACTGAAATCATGCTCCTCAAAACAATAAATCCTATTGGCAAGTCAGAGTTAAATCACTTGTGCTTTGTGTATTCATAATCAAACTTAGCAAGAACAGCATCCAGTCTATAGAACATTCGAAGCGAGCTCCTGCTGCTATTTGGATTGAGCCGGCGCTCTCGGGCGCAATTGGGATCCGCTTTTACTGATTCTAACAGCTTGTAAAAGCGAAAGTTCTGTTTGAAGTCGGTGTAGCGCTTTCTGCATTCAGCAACAAGCTCATCGTGTGTGGCAGCATAAGTATTCAGAGTATCATCGGTACTGATCTCTATTGTGGGAGCGCCTGTTGCAGTCGGCATCCCTACACGTCCATTCTCTGAAGTACGATGACCTATCGAAAACTGAAAATGGAAGACTGCGGAAAATTGAGACCCACCAATAACATTGGTCAGTCGAGCGAGATTCTGAAGTACCTCTACAAAAAGCGAGATAGGAACAGTTGTCGCCTCACTGATCGACATATACAGGGAAGCCAATTTCGGACATATTTTGCCGCGGAGGGCCCAGATCCCGATCAACGCTGTACCTATTAGAGTCGAAATCACACCTAGAGCAATTTCTTCCAACCAGATTCCTAGCATTAAGCTCTTCTAGTCCTTTAGGAGTTGAGAAGTATACTCACCTAAAAAATGCTACATTCGAAGTGCCTGATTCCGAACCTTTTTCCTTTTAGAAAGGAGCCTGCGTCCAGGTTCTTCTTTAGAACGAGCGAGGATAAGAGCGCGTTTCAACCTCCCCTCGTTCTCCCTGAATAATATACTTTCCCAAGTGGCGAATGCTGCGCAAAGCGGATATGAGTTCGGAAAACTAGCGCACGCATTCACGGGTTTTGGTCCTTTCCAGTGTCGCTATCCACGCGCTGCCCACGAACTCCTACGCTCTCGACACCAGGATGGTCGGACTTAAGGGCATAATGCCCTCTCTTGGGGCGGATGAAGCGTTCGTCTCTGACAAGTCGAGACAAGAGTGTATTGGCTGCATCGATGCCAGGTATAATTCCTCCTCGAGCCTGAATTTCATCGGCGAGACTTGCGTAATGCATAGGCTCACCTCCATGAGATTTCAGGACGTCAACGGCGATGTCTCTGATATCCCGAAAGTCGGGCATGGGGTCCTCATCTGAGTCACCTTCTGATGCATGAACTGGTGAAAGTAGCCCCTCGACATGTATCAGGCGTTCGGTGACGTTTTTTAGTCTTTTCTCAGCTGTGGAAATCTCCTCTCGCAGTCTCTGACTCTCTTCTGTGAGCTTCCCCTGTTCTTCCAGTAAGAGCGTGTTAAGATCTGCCACTATTCTCCTCCTCACCTCTCATGTTATGTTGCGCGCCTCTTTACTAAATAATACAAGCCGTTAGTCAAATTGTAACACACAGGGCAAAGCATCCAAGTTCGTCCGCGACAACACGGTTGGCCAAGGCCCGAATTGCGTCTCGTGTATTTATTTTACACGATTTGTGTAATTGGGGAAAACAGGGTTCGTGTTGGCTTAGGTTGGCAGTGGTCAGAAAGGAGGACGCTACCTGAAGAAAAAGGGAAGTCCGGCTGAATTTGCAGCCGGACTTCCCTTTCATTTGCTCACCCTACAATGTATCAGTTCCTACCGCACCAGCCACAGTTATCTCTTCAAGTGCGGCCTGCGTTCTTCCGCGAACGGAAACGTCCCGTCGTACCCGCGCGGTGTCGACACGTGCCAGATACCCTCGTACATCGGCGTCAGCTGGTAGTGGCAGACAACATTGCTGCGCTCGATATGCTCCTGGTGCTTGGCGCCCTGGTGAGGGATATGGTTGATGAAGATGACGCAGTCGCCCGCCTTGGGATAGAGAATGACGTGCTCCTGCTCTTCGCACCAGGCCTCGAACTTGGGCCGGTCCATGGGGTCGAGGTGGGGCGGTTCGATCTTGTGCCCGTCCTTGACAAACTTCAAATGGGCCAGGTCCGGCCCGTTGTCCTGAAAGTAGAAGGTGGTGTTGACGCCCACCGGCTGCACCGCCAAACGGGCACGGCCGAGTTCGCGCTTCTCCTGCCAGTAGCCGTAGAAATCGAGATGCCATTCCTGGAGGTAGGGTCCCGGGTTGATGTGCGCGCGGAAGCTGCGCAGCTGGCACTGCCGCCCCATCATCCCTTCCAGGATCGGGCGGATGCTCGGATGCCCGACCAGGGGCGCATAGGTCTCCGGCTCACGGTCCAGGAGCGAATCGAACCACATATTGCCGACGTCGTTCAGGCCTTCTTCCCAGCCCATCGCCCGCGCATGGTTG
>DAOUHY010000326.1:0-34332 GCA_034428435.1 Caldilineaceae bacterium
GGGGCTTGTGTGCTCGACTCTACACCAAATTGACTGCACATACCCTCTGCATCTATATCAACCGTCTCTTGGGCGCACCTGAATATCTGAAAATCAAGAAATTGGCCTTTCCCAACTAGCATAACGCCCCACTAACCACTATCCACTGCCTTTCGCCCTTCGCCGTTCTCCGTGTCCCTCCGTGCCCTCCGTGGACAAAAGCAGTTCCTCGCCCCTTCGCGTATCTTCGCGGATCAAAAAGCAGTTCTCCGCGCCCCTCCGCGTCCTCCGCGGACAAAAAAAGCCGTTCTCCGTGTTTCTCCGTGCCCTCCGTGGAAAAAGGTGTCCAGGCCGTTCTCCGCGGATGAGGAGCCCTGATTTGACAGCCCGGGGTTCCGGTGGCACGATCGGGCCGAAAACTGAAAACCAATCAGGACAGCGGTGCCGCCCTTCACAAGGACACACGGCTATCTCGTCTCGTCAAATGTCGGAGGCATAATGAGTCGCAAAACTGTTGGCATCGCTTTCGTGACTGTCGTCCTGTTTGCCTTTCCCGTCATTCTATTCGCTGAAGATGTCAGTCTTGACACATTGACGGTCTGGGTCAGAGAACTTGCCTTTGAGCAGGACCGTCAGTCTGAACGTATAGACGCACTCGAAGAACGTGTTGAACGCCTTTCTGCTGCATTGACGGCTACCCCCATTGCATCACCTACTGGCCCTCCTCCTTCAGACCCTCCCCCCGCAGACCCGCCCCCTCCAGGTCAGGGGATTCCTCCGACACCTGTGGAAACGCCTACGCCACCTCCTGTACCATCATTGCGGGCCTACACACCCTATAATACGCTTGGTTCAATACAACTGGATTGGGATGCTCTATTCACGACTGATTCTTCATCTCCTGAGATAGGTTACCAACTTCAGGTCCGCAGCCGGGGGCAGCAATGGCGAACCATAAACCGCGCCCGGCCATACATATCGTCTTTCCTGCATACAGGCCTCGAAAACGGCCTGACCTACTACTATCGAGTCCGTGCAGTTCCACATTTGCAGAAGCCTGGCCGCTGGTCGTCGACAGTGTCGGCAATTACGCTGCGGCCGGTCGACATCTTACCCCCGACCCCGCCCCCGACCCCGGACCCGCCTCCGACGCCGACCCCGAACACGCCTCCGACGCCGACCCCGGACCTGCCCCCGACGCCGGACCTGCCCCCGACGCCGTCTACGTAAGACGGTTCTGCGGGCGCGTCAAACCAGCGAGACAACACATGGGACCTAAGGAATGACAACTCTTATGCGTCTTGCCATGCCCGATTAGGATTCACACCACAAGATTGGGATCCTTCCCGCCCTGGTGAAAACGGGCCTACTGTGCTGGCACAAGAGATCACATATGCAAGTTCCCAAGTCAGAAAAGTCAAAATCATAACCCGCGCCCGCAGACCTGGCATGCAATTCATCGAAAACTTCAACCAGGATTCCCCACCAGGTATCTTTGAACTCTCTATCAATATTGACCCCTGCCGGCAATCCCTCCCCGACTGGACCGCTGCCTGTTCTCCCATCCCCTCTCTATACTCTATTGTCTCTATGCCCAATTGGTTAGTATCGTAAGACTTCCTCCCAAGCAGTTCTCCGCGCCCCTCCGCGTCCTCCGCGGACAAAAAGCCGTTCTCCGTGTCCCTCCGCGGATCAATAAACCCGTTCCCGCCGCCACTATCCACTAACCACTAACCACTGCAGTTGCAGTTCACCAAAAACTAAAAACTGAAAACCAAAAAAAGGAACCTTTCCTCCCGCCCCGGCGTCATACCTTACAATCGCATCTCGTGTAAGCGATTCGAGCCATCCGTTTCACTACGTTCAAAGGAAGAAATCCCAATGAAACTCTCACCTCGATTCAAGACCAGATTCCGCATCGCGACACCGGTGATTCTGGCCCTCATGCTGGCCGTGGCCCTGCTCCCGGCAGCCGCCCTGGCCGCCCCGCCGCCGACCGGCAACAACAACCCGCCGCCGTCGAACAACAACAACCAGCAGCAGTCGCAGAATCCGCCCCCGCAGCAGTCGCAGAATCCGCCGTCGCTAAATACGCCACCGACCACCAACACACCGCCGACAACCAATACGCCGCCGACAAACAACCCACCCCCGGCCACAAACAACGACGGCCAGGACGACTCGTCAACCGCGCATCCCGACGCGCCCGACTTCCCTTCCGCCGACTGCATCGTGACGCACGCCGCCACGCCTGCCCAGCTCTGCCCCATCGCCGGTGGCCTCCAGTACTACTTCATCGGCGCCGACGGCAGCTCCCAGGCCGGCCCCTACATCAAGCCCTTCAGCGAGCTCGCCACCCTGCACACGGTCGGCACCTCGGTCTCGCTCTACACCGGCGCCAACCCGTTCACCGGCAAGTCCGTCCAGATCGACTACCTGCCGGCCGACAGCAAACTGCGCATCAGCACCTACTACCCGGACACCATGTACGACACCGACAAGCCCTACACCTTCACCGTCGATTCCGGCAACTCCGTGTCCCATGAAGCCTGGTAACGCACAAGCCAGCACCCGTCTTTTACACGAGACGCGCTTCTAACCGCACAAGAGCGCCAGGGGACCCTCCCTTGGCGCTCTTGCATTCCCAACCCCCTTTCCCTGCACTTCCCCCCGCAGTTCCCCCGCAGTTCCCCCCGCAGTTCCCCTGCAGTTCACGACACCAAATGCCCCCGACAAAGAAGCACTTCCCCGTGCCCCTCCGCCAACATCTGTAGGGGCACCCCTTGTGGGTGCCCTCGCCATCACGCCCGTCCTGGCCTCCACCCCTTCGCGGCTCCAAAGCAGTTCCACCAAAAACGCAAAACTGACTACCAAAAACTGCCGTTAAACTGCCCTTCGCCGTTCTCCGCGCCCCTCCGCGTCCTCCGCGGATCAAAAAGATGTTCTCCGTGCCCCTCCGTGGACAAAAAGCAGTTCCACTATCCACTATCCACTATCCACTATCCCCTCACCACCGCCCTACGTAGCCAAATCGTACACATTTCGTCCGGCACCGGACCGGCTTCACCCGCCCCTGCCCTGGCCGTCCCAGCGCCTGCAACCTCCCTGTCAAACGGCACGCACAAAACACCATTCACCGTTTGACACCCCCTCCCCATGCCGTGTATAGTACTGCATTCAACCGTGTACACAGGGCCCTGTGGGCCGAGGCCCCGACGCACACGGCAAACCCGCCGCCGCAACGCTCTTTTGCGACCGGTTTCGGCCCAATCTGGGGCAAACTGCGACCGGAAAATCAACTTCCCTGGCCGCTCCCGTTCATTGACGCCCCCGCCCGTTCTGGTGTACAGTAGTACGCGCAACGGAGTTGACGCCCTTTCCGTTCATGGTGTACAGTACTTCTTGCAAAAAGTTGAAAGGATTTCGCTTCTTGATGTACATTATGGAAACAATTGGAGTTGGCGCCCTGTCCGGTAATGGTGTACAGTATCGGAATGAGGAAGTTAGCGCCCTGCCCGCTCTTGGTGTACACTATTGGTTGCAGGTAAATCTGTCTTAAAATGCGCATTCATTATCGTCATTTCGTCTGCCTGTCTGACCTGTCGCTTCCGGCCTCTGTCGGCCTTGTAGGTTGCGGCCTGAGCGATCGGTCGGATGAGCGCAGGGGCTCCCCCTTTTCAAAGGAAAACGGGTTTCCGTCCGCCTTGTTCATCGGACCGTTCCCTGCAGACCTGCCGGGAGTTCCTGCCTCTTGTCCGTGAGTAAGAAATTATGCGCTTGCCGCAATATCGTTCTCAGCATCTAGATCTTTTGTGCTTCAAAAAGGAGAATTCAATGTTTCATAAGAAACGATTCAGGTTGGCGCTCGCCGTCCTTCTGACCCTGTTGCTCACGGTCGCCCTTGCCCCGGTGGCCGCCGCGCAGGCGCCCCCGCCGACGCTGGATCCTGGTCCCGGTGGGAGTGAGAATCCCGGATCGACAAACCCGCCGCCAGGTGATACTGGCAACGGGGGCAATGGCGGCAACGGCGGTCCCCCGCCGACCAATGGCAATGGCGACAACGGCAATGGCGGTAACGGCGGTCCTCCGCCAACCAACGGCAATGGGGACAACGGCAACGGCGGCATGATGAAGCCGATGGCGCCCCTTAACTGGCCGCCGCCCAACGCCATCGTGCGCCATGCCGCAACACCGATCCAGATCAGTTCCCTCGCCGGCGGGCTGCAGGTCTACCTCATCCACCCCGACGGCAGCGGGACCAACGGCCCCCTGCTCGCTACGCTCAGCGGCCTGGCCGAGATGCACCCCGAAGGTGACGCCGTACAGCTCTACGAAGGCGTCAACCCGGGCTCCGGAAAACCGGTTACGATCGAATATCTGCCGGCGGAAATGAAGCTCCGCGTCAGCACCTTCTACGCGGATAAACCGCCGCACGACTTCGATAAAGCATATATCTTCACTGTAGACGCCGACCATTCAGTCAAGCACGAAAGATGGTAGGCCACCTTAAAACAGGAGAACCGACTATGAAGCAAAAATCTGTTGGATTGACGCTAAGGGCGGTCATACTCGCCCTGGTGCTCAGTTTGGTGGCTGGGACACCCGCCCTGCCGCCACTTGATGGCGTGGCCTACGCGCAGAGTTCTGGGTCCGGGCTGACGGCGACTTTGGCGCCGGATAACAGCAGCGTGAACCTCACCTGGGACGCTGTAACCGGCGCCGACAGCTACGAAATCTGGAGAGGTCCAGTCGTAAACAACAACGCCCAGTGGGGCACCTCGGCCTATGCAACCGTCGATGCCCCAACGGTGACCTACACCGACTCCAGTGTCACAGCCGGCACCACCTACGCCTACGCCGTGCGCTCCGTAACCGGCGGCACGCCCGCAGGCTGGACCGGCCCCTATCCCAACGTGGCCATCCCGGGCGGCACACAGGCGCCCACCGCCGCGCCGACCGTGTCGGTGGCCCCCGCCGGGCATACCGCGGTCAACGTCTCCTGGACCTCCGTTTCCGGCGCAACCGGCTACCAGGTTCAGTTCTGGCACGCCGGCCTCGACGACTGGGAGTTGATCTCCGGCAACCAGACCTCGCCATACCCTCATACCGGCCTCACCGCGGGCACAGAATACTACTATGTTGTGCGCGCCGTCAATGCCGGCGGCATGGGCCCTTGGTCGAGTTGGCGCACCGATAACAGCCGGATCACCTTGCAGGCCACTACAGCGGTTCCGGAGCTTTCGCTCGTTCACGTGAGTCGCAACGTAGTCCAGTTGAACTGGACGCCGACGACAGGAGCCGTCAACTACGATCTGGAACGAGAAAGAGTGGTCACTGGTACCAACGCTACGACCGTGGCATTTGCACGCCTGCCTACTGGTCTCGTGTCGGGGACTACCTACACCGACTCCGACGCGGACTTTGGCATAGCCACTCCAGCCGATGACGACGTAGTCATGTACCGCTACCGCGTCCAGGCGATCGATAGCGGAGGCGTCAGGGGCACCTGGTCTAATATTGAGAGCGTGACCATTCCCGCAACCTCCAACCGGCTGTCTGCGCCTACGCTTCCGACTCCGAGCGCCGTTGCCCAGGACCATGCGAACATCAGCTTCACATGGATGGGCGTTGCTGGCGCCACCTACTACCAGGTCCAATGGAAGACCGGCGCTGGAAGCTACTCCTCTCCGATAAGGGTGGAGCCTCTCGCCGACCCGGCCTCGAATGTCACGTATAATCACAGCGGCCTGAACCCGTCGACCAGTTACACCTACCAGGTGCGCGCCGTGAACATCAATGGCCCCAGCGACTGGTCGGCTGAGGCGAGTGCCACGACCCGTGCAACGCCCTCTGCCTCCGGGCAGATGCCCAAAGTGACCGGCCTGAGAGTGACTGATGCTTCGGATAGTGATGGCCTCAAAGTCAAGCTAACATGGGGTGCAGTCTCAGGCGCAACCCACTACGATATCATGCGGTTTAACCCCGGCGCCACTACGCCCGCATGGGCGGCTCCCCCCGACGGCAACATGCTGACAACCGGTCGGATATCAACGGACGACGCCAAGTCGCCCCCGACCTGGACGGATGCGGACATTACTGCAGTAACAGGCCTAGAACCTGGGAGGACCTACTATTACGTCGTCAGCGCCGTGAATGACGGCCCCGACGATACCGCTGCGACAGACGACGACATGGGCGAATGGTCCGATTACATGTCGGTCACGCTCAAAGACCTCGTACCTGGCACTCCCACCGATTTGACGGCAACGACGACCGGACAGAGGTCGGTCTGGGTATCGTGGACGGAGCCTGGTCATAGGGCATCAGAAACGCCGGTTGCTGAGGCTGGTATACCCACTTCATATACGCTTGAATGGCGGCTCCTCGGCCAGAACGCGGCCTGGAACCCGATGACCGTAACCGGCACGACCTTCAACCACACCGGTCGACAGCCAAATACGGAGTATCACTACCGCGTGCGTGCCCATAACTCCGGCGGCATGAGCGCATGGTCGGACGAAGCATCGACGACAACCTTGCCGAGTGTGCTGGGTCCGCCGTCAGGCCTGACAGCGGTGGACGCAACTGATGGGACAAATGCCAGGATCGCAGTGTCGTGGACCTCGGTGACTGGTGCAACCGGCTATGAAATCCAGCGCTTTGGCGCCGGACCCAGTAACAATATGTGGTCCGATCTAGGAGGCACTGTCCCCACTGATACCACTCCCTCACCGGTTACCATGGTGTCGGGTACGATGGTCACTGACGACAACGACAACGATCCCGCCACCGCCAACACCGGTACAAACCTTGCGGAGGATACGACTTACTACTACCGCATGCGCACAGTAACGGGTGAGGTCAAGAGCCAGTGGTCTACGGTCTTCAGCGGCAAGACCAGGCACGCAATGCCTGGCGCGCCGACGTTGGTAGCGGCGTCGACGGGAGAATCCATGATCCGCCTTTCCTGGGGCGCGGTGGCCGGGGCGACCAACTATAAGTTGGAATTCCTGGAAGGTATGCACGCCGCAGCCACTTTCGAAAACGATCTGATTACTCGAGGTGAGGTTACGGTGTCTGGAAACGACAGGCACTACGTCCACATGAATCTCAAGGCTGGCACGCTGTACAGCTACCGTCTAACCGCGATACTGCCTCAGAACGTCGAATCGACTCCGTCAACCGTTAGAGAGGAGTACACCAAGCCGGCCCGGCCTGCGAGCCTGAGTGCAAGGGCGGCAATATCCACCACCATGGTCCTGACCTGGGACCCCGTCTCCTTCGTCGCCACGGACGGTACCGCCGGCACCCTGACGACTGCGACTGACTATCAGGTTGAGCGGCGCGTGGCCGGCAGCGGCGACTGGGCGCCTGCATCCGGTACAGTGGACTGCACAACGACGGCGGGTACGTGTACGTTGTCCGATGCTGGAACCGACCTTACCCCGGCCGGTCTTAGCGCGAACACGCATTACTACTTCCGTGTCCGAGCGACAGTTACCCGGACCCCGACTGGTGGCGCGTCGACCGTGTATAGGAGCTACTGGTCTTACACGAACCAGAGAACGCCCCAGTAGCGAGCGACTTGGCCTGAACCTGGTTCGCCCAGTGTTCAGTTTGTAACGAGCAGCAACAGATGCGTCCTGGCCCCGTGCCAGGGCGCATCTTTTCTCACTTCTACAAGAGGAGGAGCACATGAACGGACGCAGACGCTTCAGATGGGCGTCCATCGTCATCCTGACACTGATACTGACAGTCGCCCTCGCTCCCGCGGCCTTTGCCCAGACAATCGACGGTGGCGGCCGGCAGCCGCCCCCTTTGAACGATCCAAGTAGCGGCGGCACCGGAACAGAGACCGGCAGCCAGAACCCGCCCCCCACCGGCGGAACCACGAACCCGCCCCCCACCAACGGCGGCAGCCAGAACCCTCCGCCCACCAACGGCAACGGCGGTAACGGCGGCAATGGTGGTAACGGCGGTAACGGCGGTAACGGCGGCGGAGGCATGATGGCCCCCAGCTGGCCCCCCGCCAATATGATCGTCACCCACGCCGCCACCCAGGTCCAGCTATCCCCTGCCGGCGACGGCGGCCTCCAGGCCTACTTCATCGCCCCCGGCGGCGTCGGCCACTCCGGCCCCTACATCCCGTCCTTCAGCAGCCTGGCGACCCAATATCCCACCGGCGGCGCCCATACGCTCTTCACCGGCACAAATCCCGGAACCGGCAAGCCCGTCACCATCTACTACCTCGCCGCCGAAAAGAAGATCCGCGTCAGCACCTACTACCCGGACACCCAGTACGACATCAACAAGCCCTACGTCTTCACCGTAGACGCCTCCCACAACGTCGTACACGATCAGTGGTAGTCTCCCCGGCCGCAAAAAATCCTCCGCGCCCGCGGCCGCACCCCAATAGCCCCACAGCGCCCCGGCCCCCCCACCGGGGCGCTCCGCGTCCTGCCTCCCCCCAACTGTCCCAACCCCACCCCATCCCCTGACCCATACTCGCTTCCCAAAAACCATCAGAACCCCGCCCTCCGCCGGCAAAAGCAGTTCTCCGTGCCCCTCCGCGTCCTCCGTGGAAAAAGATGTTCAGCAGTTCTCCGCGCCCCTCCGCGCCCTCCGCGGACAAAAAGGTGTTCTGGCAGTTCTCCGTGCCCCTCCGCGCCCTCCGTGGAAAAAGATGTTCAGCAGTTCTCCGTGCCCTCCGTGGACAAAACGCCTTTCTCCCCGCCCTTCCCCCGCAGTTCCCCTGCCCTTCCCCTGCCTTTCCACTATTGACACCCCCTCCCCCTATGGTGTAAGCTTGAACGCGCCTTTCACCGTGTTTCATGACGTTGACGTCAAGTTGTACAGAACTAGGAGAATTTCATGTACCACCGGAAGCGCTTCAGGTTGGCTCTCGGCATTCTGACCATCCTCCTGCTAACCGTCGCCTCGACCTCCATAACCGCCGCCCACTCCGCCCCCCTCCTGTCCGACGACATCCAGCGCGCCCCGCCCCCCATCCCGACCGGCAACGGCAGCACCAACCCGCCCCCCGGTCCCCAAACCCCGAACCCGCCCCCATCCGGTGGACAAACGCCCTCAACCGGCGGCAGCGGCGGCGTAGCCCCGCCCGCAACCGAAAACGGGCTCATCAAGCCCGTCATCTACCCCTGGCCGCCCCCCAACGCCATCGTCCTCCACGCCGCCACCCCCATCCAGCTCAGCCAGGCCGGCACCGGCCTGCGCGTCTACTTCATCTCCCGCGACGGCACCAGCACCATCGGCCCCTTCTTCGACGAATTCGGCATCCTCGCCAGTAACTATCCCACCGACCCCGTCACCCTCTACGAAGGCTTCAATCCCGGCACCGGCAAACCCGTCACCGTAGACTACATTCCGTCCGAAAACAAACTCCGCGTCAGTACCTACTACGCCGACCGCCCCCCCCACGACATCAACAAACCCTACGTCTTCACCATAGACCCCCAGCACAACGTAGTCCACGAACAATGGTAGCCCCCCAAGGCCCTCGCCGCACAACAATACCCTAAGCAAGGGCACCCCTCGTGGGTGCCCTTGCCCTTTCAACCCAACCGTATGGCCCCCCCCGTGTGAGCTCTTTTCCCACCAAACCGCCAAAACGCCATCCCCGCTGCGTGCCTCTCCCATGAAAACAATAAGGGCACCCTCCAAAGGGTGCCCCTCTCACCACGATTCGCCGCGCCCAACCCCCAACGATTAGGCCAACTTACAACCCAACCGCCGCGTCCGGACAGACAAATTCGGGCTCACTAACGTCTGTCCGAACGACGACCTGCGGGCACAAAGTACCCCCGCTCCGCGCGGGCCTGCGCAATCACACAAGGAACTCCTGATATTCCCCTGGTGTCCCTCGCGGCCCATCCTTGACAAAAAGCAGTCCTCCGCGGACAAAGAAAGCAGTTCTCCGCGCCCCTCCGCGTCCTCCGCGGATAAAAGGTGTTCAAGCAGTTCTCCGCGCCCTCCGCGGACAAAAATCAGTTCGCCGTTCACTAAAAACTAAAAACTGACTACTAAAAACTGCCCTTCAAGTCAACAACCCCAGCTCCCGCGACAGCAGCGCCGCCTGCGTCCGGTCCTGCACGTTCAACTTCCCGATCAAAGACGACACGTAATTCTTGACCGTCCCTTCCGCCAGGTTCAGCCGGTTCGCGATCTTCCGGTTGCTCATCCCCTCCCCGATCAGCGTCAGCACCTCCCGCTCCCTTCTGCTCAGCGGCTCCGCCAGCCCCGCGTTCGCCTGCTCCTGCCTGCGCAGCCGCTCGGACAACCTCGAGTCCGCCTCCTTATTCATGCTCAGAAGCTCAGCCAGGTCCGGCTCCCCCTCCTCTTGCCCGCTCTCGTACGTCACCGGCTCCGGCGCTGTCTCCTCCTCTGCGCCCGTCGCTTCAGCCGGCTCCCCGCCGCCGTAACTGTCTTGCGGGCCCAGCGCAGAGATCACCTTGCGCGCCACCATCGGCTCCAACGGCGCGCCTCCCATGTGCACCGTCCGCACCGCCGATGCCAGTTCATCGCTCGACATCGTCTTCAGCAGGTAGCCCAGCGCACCCGCCCGCATCCCTTCAAACACGTATTCGTCATTGTCGAACGTCGTCAGAATGATCACCTTCGCCTGCGGGTCCCGCCCGTGGATCCCCCGTATCGCCGCTACCCCGCCCACCTTCGGCATCTGTACGTCCATCAACACCACGTCCGGCCGCAGCGCCGCATAAAGGTCCACCGCCTCCTGGCCGTCGCCGGCTTCGCCAACGATCGTCAGGTCCTCCTCCCTGTCCAGCAGAATGCGGATCCCTTCCCGCAGCAGCTTCTGATCGTCCACAAGCAGAAGAGAAATCGGCTCAGGCATAGGTCGCTCCTTTCAGGGGCAGCCGGCACGTCAACATAACGCCGCCTTCCGGGACTCTGATCACCAGCAGACTGCCGCCGGCCTGGTCCACGCGCTCCTTTACCCCGGCCAATCCGAAACCGCTCCTCTCGGTCGGCGCAAACCGCTGCCCGTCGTCCCGAACGTTCAAAATCAGCGCGTCCGCCTCCAGGTCCAGGCTCACGTAGATATTTTCTGCCCGCCCGTGCTTGAACGAGTTGACCAGCGCCTCCTGCGCCGCCCGGAACAGCGCCGTGGCCTGCGCGTCCGACATCGCCGGCAGCGCTTTGAGCAGCCTTGCGTGCACCACGATCCCGGACGTCGTCGAAAACTCGCAGATTAACCGCTGCAGCGTTGCCAGCAGGCTGTCCGCGCCGATCTCATGGTCCCGTAACGATGTCACGGTCCTGTGCAGGTCGTCCAGCCCGTTGCCGAGACGCTCCCGCACCGCCGCCACGATCGCCTGCGCTTCCCTCGGTTCCTCGCCTATCAGCTTCGCCGCGTTTTCCAGCTGCACCATCGAGATAGTCAGCGTGTAGCCGAGCGAGTCGTGCAACTCTCTCGCCAGGCGGTTGCGCTCCTCCGCCGCGGCCTCCGCCGCAGACATCTTTGACATTTCGGACAGGGGATTTGGGGCCATCGCTCACCTCATCTGGCAGTCATCAGTTCCTGTCTCGATCAAAAGCCCGCATCCGGCCGCATCCCCACCCCGGCCGGACCCGTCCTGCCGCCGCGCAGCACTGGCCTCCCGTGCAAAATGCCCCTGCACTTCCCGCAACGCCGCGCAAAGCGTCGAAAAAGAGCTACTATACTATATAAAACACTTCCCCCCTTCGGTTCGTTGCGGGGGAGCGCCTCTCCGCGCCAAACATATACTGCACGAGATTTCAACTGATAAGCGATGACCGCAGAAGAGTCTGCGTCCCGCCTCCCGGGTGAAACTCCTCCCCCTCTCCGGCCCTGAACCGAGGGCAACTTCGAAGAAACTGCCGGTTCCCTGCCGAACACCAGGAGCCTGACCAACGCCCCGCCGCGGATCAAACTCCGTGTCCCTCCGCGTCCTCCGCGGACAGAGGCAGTTCTCCGTGTCCTCCGCGGACTAAGGCAGTTCTCCGTGCCTCTCCGTGGACAAAAAAACCGTACTCCCCGCCCATAACTGGTTCACCCAACCCCTGGCCCCTTACCCCTCTCCCCTGCAGTTCCCTCCCTCCGCGGACAAAGAGCTGTTAACCGCGTCCCCGGCAGTTCACCAAAAACTAAAAACTGGCTACTGAAAACTTGCTTTTCAAAACCGCCTTCCCGTCCTGTACAACCTTCAAGTCCTCAGCCAGGCGACTGTACCCTATACCCCGTTCTACCTTAATGACCTTATGACACATCCAGCCTACCACCTTATCGGTCACACTGTGCAGTGCCATAGGTCACATAAAAGCCGCGTCATGACAAAACCGTGACCTCCCCCCGCCCTCGCCCCGCTATTTCCCTGCCGTTCCCCCGCCGTTCCCCTGCCGTTCTCTCCTGCCCACTCCCAAGCCCCTCGCCCCTAACCCCTGGCTCCCAAACCCTGCAGTTTTTATGACCTTTTATATGACTTTCTGCACTACAAAGCCGCGACCGCATGCTGTTTACTTAACCTTCAAGCGAGCAGTCTTTCGCAACAACCGCTTGGGAACTGTCGTGCCGCCCAGAGTCGCCGGCACGTTTAGTTGACCCCATGCCGTTGATCAACTTGCTTGCCCGCCAAACAACCCGCCCCCATACCGGCTGGAAACGATGCCGGCGGACCGGTCGGAAGTGGAAGGAGCAAGGCAGCACAACATGGATGCAACGTCAAACCGTATGGGAATGTCTTGAAAAAAGGAGAACACTATGTTCTATAGCCAGCGATTCAGGTTGGTGCATGCCGTCGTCTTGGCCCTGTTGCTCACAGCTGCCCTGGCCCCCGTTGCGGCGGCGCAGACGCCGCCGCCTACGATTGCGCCCGGTGGCGGCGGGGGGGACGATACTGGGTCGACAAACCCGCCGCCAGGTGATACTGGCAACGGGGGCAATGGCGGTAACGGTGGTCCCCCGCCAACCAATGGCAATGGCGACAACGGCAATGGCGGTAACGGCGGCAACGGTGGTCCCCCGCCAACCAACGGCAACGGCGACATGGGCAACGGCGGCATGATGAAGCCGATGGCGCCCCTTAACTGGCCGCCGCCCAACGCCATCGTGCGCCACGCCGCAACGCCTATCCAGATCAGCGCCCTCGGCGGCGGGCTGCAGGTCTACCTCATCCACCCCGACGGGACTGCCGTCAACGGTCCCCTGCTCGCTTCCCTCAGCGACTTGGCCGAAATGCATCCAATGGGTGACGCCGTTCAGCTCTTCGAAGGCGTCAACCCCGGCTCAGGCAAACCGGTTACGATCGAATATCTGCCGGCGGAAATGAAGCTCCGCGTCAGCACCTTCTACGCGGACAAACCGCCGCACGACTTCGATAAAGCATATATCTTCACTGTAGACGCCGACCATTCAGTCAAGCACGAAAGATGGTAGGCCACCTCAAAACAGGAGAACCGACTATGAAGCAAAAATCTGTTGGATTGACGCTAAGGGCGTTGATACTCGCCCTGGTGCTCAGTTTGGTGGCTGGGACACCCGCCCTGCCGCCACTTGATGGCGTGGCCTACGCGCAGAGTTCCGGGCTGGGGCTGACGGCGACTGTTGCGCCTGACGGCAGCAGCGTTTCTCTCAGTTGGAACGCTGTAACCGGCGCCGACAGCTACGAAATCTGGAGAGGTCCAGTCGTAAACAACAACGCCCAGTGGGGCACCTCGGCCTACGCAACGGTCCAGGCCCCAACGGTGACCTACACCGACTCCAACGTCACCGCTGGCACCACCTACGCCTACGGTGTGCGTTCAGTGACAGGCGGCACGCCTGGAGGCTGGGACGGCAACTACCCCAACGTGGCCATCCCGGGCGGTACCGCCGCGCCCACCGCCAGCCCGTCCGTGACTGTGGCCGCCGACGGCACCACCGCCGTTGACGTCTCATGGACCACCGTTTCCGGCGCCACCGGCTACTATGTCCAGTTCTGGCACGCCGGCCTCGATGACTGGGAACGCATCTCCGGCAACCAGACTTCGCCGTACAAGCACACCGGCCTGACCCCAGGCACCGAGTACTACTATGTTGTCGCCGCCTTCAACGCCGGCGGCATGGGCCCCTGGTCCAGCTGGCGCACCGATGACAGCAAGGTCACCCTGCAGGCCACCACCGACGTGCCGAAGCTCACGCTGACGCGCATCGACCGCACCACCGTCCAGCTCGATTGGACACCGACCGCCGCCGACGCCCGGTACGACCTGGAGCGCCGGAAAATCCACGTCGATCCCGGTGCCGACGCTACCATTACCACTGACGACGAAACAATGACGGGTGACTGGGGGCGCCTGCCCTCCGATCTCCTGTCTGTAACCACCTACACCGACAGCGGCGCCAACTTTGTTCCCAACAACGCCTTCACGGTCAAATACGAATACCGGGTTCAGGCGATCGACAGCCAGGGAACCAAGGGCGCCTGGTCGGACGTGAAAAGTGTGAATGTTCCCAGGCCTGGCGCAACACTCGGCGCGCCGGGCGGCTTCAGCGTCTCCACGATCAGCGACAGCAGCATCCAGATCTCATGGAATGCAGTCACAGGCGCTGATTTCTACGAGCTCATGTGGAAGAGCGGCGACCGCAACTATGAGACCAGAAGGGTAGATGCGACCTTCTACGATGACACTGGTCTGAGCCCGTCAACCAAGTACACCTACAAGGTACGCGCCGTCGACGTCAACGGCCCGGGCGACGAGACCGGTGAGAAGAGCGCCACGACTCGTGCCACGCCCACCGCCGCCGGGCAGATGCCCAAGGTGACCGGCCTGACCGTGACCGACGCGACCGCCGATAACAAGGTCAATACGCGCAAGGCCAGGCTGACGTGGAACGCCGTGTCGGACGCAACCCACTATGAGATTCAGCGGTTTAGCCCGGCCACGGGCGTATGGGCAGCTCTGGGAGCTGGCGCATCGGAAGGTACGACTGACGGAACCGTAACCCGCGTGACGAAGGCGGCGGCTGGCTCGCCCCCGACCCTTGACGACACCTTCACCACAGCAGCGGGCAGTGATCCTCCTAATTCACCTGCGCAGACCTACTTCTACGTAGTCAGCGCTGTGAATCACGGCGTTGACGGAGCGGTCGGCGCGGCAGAAACTAACGCCGATAACGAAATGGGCGAATGGTCCGATTACAAGAGTATCAGCTTCAAGGACTACAAGCCCGGCACACCATCGGGTCTGACGTTCTCGCAGACAAGTGGTACCTCGATCCGGGTCTCGTGGACAGCCGCGGCCCGTGGCGACTATGCTGCAGGTCCGCCAGTTGTTGCGGGCATTGGTAGCCCAGGCTCATACACGCTCCAGTGGCGCACCAGCGAGACCGCGACTTGGAACAATCTTACGGTGGGCGGGACGTCCCACCACCACACTGGGCTGAACGGAAACAGCACCTATTTCTATCGCGTGCGCGCGGAGAATTCGGGCGGCGAGTCCGGCTGGACGGACTCCTATTCCTGGCAACTGGGGAATACACTGACACCGCCGTCGGGTCTGCAAGCGGTCGATGCAACGGGTGACGATGACGTTCCCAAGATCAAGCTGACCTGGAACGCCGTGTCAGGCGCAAGTGGCTATGAGGTCCAGCGCTTTGGCGCTCTATTCGACCACGACGGTGACGGCGGTACTACTCCCGAAATAGCTGTATGGGGTGACCTGGACGGCGCTCCCAACACCGATACCGACAGGACCCCGGCGAATGTCACTGACGACAGCCTTGACGATGGCACCACCCCTACTAACCTCAGCGCCAACACGACCTATCTATACCGCGTGCGAACTGTGAAGGAAAACTCCAGGAGCGGCTGGTCTGTAGTCGCGAGCGGGACCACCCGGAGGGCGACGGCGAATGCGCCGACGCTGGTGGCAACCACGACGGGGCAGTCCATGATTCGCCTTTCCTGGACTCCCGTAGGCGGGGCGACTGCCTACCATCTGGAATTCTTGGAAGGAACGCACGCCGACGCCATCTTCGCATCCAGCGTTGTACGGGATAAGAGGACGATAAGTGGAAATCACCGGCATTACGTCCACAGCGGCCTGAAGGCGGGGACGCGCTACAGCTATCGCTTGCGCGCGGCGTTGCCCGAAGGCGCCTATTCGCAGTGGACCACCGCTGCGACAACAGGTGAGGAAGTCGTGCAGCCGTACACCAGTCCGGCCAAGCCGGAGTTGAGTGTCAAGACCACGACGGCCACGGCCATCACTCTGAAATGGGCCCCCGTGGCCTTCGTCGACGACGATGGCTCTGCCGGTAAGCTGGTGGCAGCCGGAAACTATCAGGTTCAGCGGCGGGAGTCCGGCTCGAGCGATTGGGTCAATGTGATAGCAGGTACTGGCGTCACCAATGAAGCAGGTACCAATGAGGTCAGCTGTAATGCCGCCGAGACCGAATGTACGCTGGTTGACAACGGCTTCGACGGTGACGACACCGACACCGACGACGACGGCCTTAAGCCGAAGACGCGTTACTACTACCGCATCCGTGCGACAATAGAGCGGAGTGTCAACAGTAATAGTGACGCCAATGTCACTGCAGCAAATGTCACCTACACGAGCTACTGGGACTACACAAACCAGACAACGCCGGCCAAGTAACTGGTGGCTGGCCTGGACCTGGCTGTCCCAGGGTTCAGACTGAAATGAGCGGCATAGATGCGTCCTGGCCCCGTGCCAGGGCGCATCTTTTCCCTACTTGGATAAGAGGAGGAGCACATGAACGGACGCAAACGCTTCAGATGGGCGTCCATCGTCATCCTGACACTGATACTGACAGTTGCCCTGGCCCCCGCGGCCGCCGCCCATCACGAACCGCCCCCCACCAACGACCCCACCGGCGGCACCGGAGAAAATACCGGAAGCCAGAACCCGCCTCCCACCGGCGGCGGCAGCCAGAACCCGCCCCCCACCAACGGCGGCAGCCAGAACCCGCCCCCCACCAACGGCAACGGCGGTAACGGTGGCAATGGCGGTAATGGGGGCAATATGGGTAACGGAGGCGGCGGCGGCATGATGGCCCCCAGCTGGCCCCCCTCCAACATGATCGTCCGCCACGCCGCCACCCAGGTCCAGCTCTCCCCCGCCGGCGACGGCCTCCAGGCCTACTTCATCGCCCCCGGCGGCGTCGGCCACTCCGGCCCCTGGATCGAACCCTTCGCCAACCTCGCCGCCAAACATCCAACAGGCGGCGCCATCACCCTCTACACCGGCACCAATCCCGGCACCGGCAAACCCGTAACCATCTACTACCTCGCCTCCGAAAAGAAGGTCCGCATCAGCACCTACTACCCCGACACCCAGTACGACGTCAACAAGCCCTACGTCTTCACCGTAGACGCCTCCCACAACGTCGTACACGACCAGTGGTAGTCCGCGCTGGCCCCGGCGGCCGCAATGGAGCCTCCGCCCGCGGCCGGACTGCAATAGCTGCACAGCGCCCCGGCCCCGCGCCGGGGCGCGCCGCGTTCCCCCGCCCGCCTTCACCGCCCCGAACCGAAACCCCTCAACCCCGCCCACAACGCCTCCCGCACACCCCGCCTCCTCCCCAACTTTTCCAAAGCTCGTCGCCCCTCTGGCATTCCCCGCGCCCCGCTCCCGACAAAAGATCAGTGCTCCGCGCCCGCCGCGGCTCAAACAAGAAGCTCTCCGTGCCCCTCCGTGTTCCTCCGTGGACCAAGAAAGACAGTTCTCCGCGTCCTCCGTGGCTCAAACAAGGTGTTCTCCGTGCCCCTCCGTGTTCCTCCGTGGACAAAAGCAGTTCTCCGCGCCCTCCGCGGACAAAAAATGGCAACAATATCCGAAAGTCCTCATAACAATTCCAGAATTGATACGTGACTGACGCGCAGAATGGCCCCAAAAACACACCAATGACATAAAAATGTGTTATATTGAACGTGTACCACAAAACAATTCCCAAAGAAAGAGGACTAAACAGCATACGCGAGGGGCCGGTGGATGTTGTCCCGTGGCTGCGTCCGGCTGGGTGTGGAAATCTCACACCAATAACCACTGCCAACATCCGCCCATCTGCTGACCCCACGCGAATACCGACAAGCACGCCAGCGACAAAAATCTTCATTTGCCCATCTAGGCACTTGGATCCAAAATAAATGTTATTTTCCGTATCTCATCGTGGCCGAAAGAAACTCTCTGCGTCCCCCGCGGACCCAAAGCAGTTCCACTAAAAACGCAAAACTGACTACCAAAAACTGCCGTTCGCCGTTCTCCATGACCCCCCATAGCCCAGGCGCCTTACCGCCGCGCATCCGCACCCTCGCGATCGCGTCAACCCTCGCTATCGCCTTCCTCCTCCTCAACGCCCTCACCGCGCGCCCCGCCTCCGCCGCAGACTCACCCGCCCCCCGCGCCAGTCCACCACCACCCTCACCCCCCCGGCCCTCACCGCCCACGCCCGCCCCGGCGCCGTCGACCTCCGCTGGGACCCCGTGCCCGGCGCCGTCCGCTACCGGCTCAAAGTATGGTGGGACCCCCTGCCCGACTGGCAACGCATCGGCGGCGACAACATCACCGCCACAACTTACACCCACACCGGCCTCACCGCCGGCAGGAAATACTACTACACCGTCCAGGCCGTAAACGCCGCCGGCGACAGAAGCGACTGGCAACAGGACTTCGCCATCGCCACCGTACCAACCGCGCCCGCAACCGGCCGGCCCACCCCAACCCCCACCCCGACGCCAACCGTATCCACCTCGCCGCTCCCCTCCCCCACCTCGACGCCGACGCCCACCCCGGCGCCCGCCGGTGCCCCCTTAACCCCGCCCGCCCTGACGGCCCAGGCCCGCCCCGGCGCCGTCGTGCTGCGCTGGGACCCCGTGCCCGGCGCCGTCCGCTACGATCTCATGGTCTGGTGGGACCCCCTGCCCGACTGGCAACCCCTCGGCGGCGACAATATCACCGCCACAACCTACACCCACACCGGCCTCACCGCCGGCAGGGAATACTACTACACCGTCCAGGCCGTCAACGCCGCCGGCGAGGAGAGCGGCTGGCAACAGGGCTTCGCCTCCGCCGTCGTTCCAACCGGGCCCGTACCCCCGACGCCCACGCCCACCCCCACCCAGCCGCCCGGCGCATCCCCCTTCCCCTCGCCGTCCCCGACGCTCACGCCAACCGCGACCCCGGCCCTGACGGCAACCGCGACCCCGACTCCGACGCCAACCTCGGCGCCGGCCGATTCCCCCCTCACACCCCCGGCCCTCACCGCCGAACCCGCAATCCTCGCCGTCGTGCTGCGCTGGGACCCCGTGCCCGGCGCCGTCCGCTACGAGCTCATGGTATGGTGGGACCCCCTGCCCGACTGGCAACCCCTCGGCGGAGACAATATCACCGCCACAACCTACACCCATACCGGCCTGACCGCCGGCAGGCAATACTACTACACCGTCCAGGCCGTCAACGCCGCCGGCGAGGAGAGCGGCTGGCAACAGGACTACGCCTTCGCCGTCGTGCTCGACGAGCCCCCGCCCCCTCCCCCGCAGGAGGTCCAGCCGCCCCCCGCATCCCTCGGCCTCGACCCCTACTACCGCAAATACCTGGACGCCGGCGGCATCCCTGTCGTCGCCTCCGCCGGTGTCGACGATGCCGAGCTCTATCACGCCTCCGACATCATCCTCGCCATGCTCTCCGAACGACCCGACCTGCTCGCCGCCATGGTCGCCAACCGTTTTCGCGTCATCGTCTATGAGGACGACGGCTGCCGCGGCCCCTACCAGGTCCCCGAACTCCGCGACGACCTCCCGCCCGGCCGCTGCTCCAGCGCCGTCGGCATCGCCAGCATCAAGGGCATCGCCAACCGCTTCACCGGCGAAGTGCTGCTCGTGATCGAAGCCGTCGGCGTCGCGCCCGCCATCCTCCCCTACTGCAACTTCGTCCTTGTCCACGAATTCGCCCATCTCGTCGACTACACCATCTCACTGCAACTGCCCGGCCCCAGCGTCTACGATCCCGGCTTCGAACCTCGCGTCCGCAGCGCCTACAACGCCGCCCTCGCCGCCGGCCTCTATCGCAACGCCTACGCCGCCACCAATCCCCGCGAATACTGGGCCGAAGCCGTCACCTTCTGGTTCCTGCCCGATATGTTGACCGGCCTCGTCCGCACCCCCGCCCACGTCGCCACACTCGCCGACTACGATCCCCGTATCGTCAGCCTCGTCGAAGAAGTCTTCCGCGACGCCGCCCTCCCCGACTGCAACCCTGTCTTCTTCAGACTGCTCGGCACCGTAACCGGGCCCGAGGGAGACCCCTTGTCCGGCATCACCGTCCTCACCGAACTCCGCGTCGTCCCTGAAATCTCCCCCTACTTCTGGTATTTCACCGAGGAGACGCTCCCCACCCAGGCCGGCGGCGCCTTTGTCCTTACCGTCAGCAAACCCAAACTGGCGCGGGCCCGGAGGGTAGTCCGCCAGGAGACCGGCGAAACTAACCTTGATTCCCATCTCATCCTCGGCGTCGCCCCCGCCTATGCCGGCGCCTGTCCCGCCGGCTACCTCAGCGGCGACACCTTCAAAGTCGAAAACATATCCCCCCGCGCCGCCGCCCGCCTCCCCATCCCCGGCCGCGAACTTCCCGGCATCTCCCTCACCCTCGCCCCCAACTTCGACTGGACCCAACAGATATGCCGCGCATCCGCCGCACCCCTCCCCAAAGACCAGGACTAGCCCCCCCAATATCCAATCACGCCCCCAGTCCCTCCCCCGCAGTTCTCCCCCGCTTCCCCACTAACCACTATCCACTAACCACTATCCACTGCAGTTCCGCAGTTCTCCGCGCCCCTCCGCGTCCTCCGCGGAACAAAAAGCAGTTTCCCTGACCCCTAGCCCCTGGCCCCCAGCCCCTCCCCCGCCGTTCCCCTAGATCCTTTGTACACCATGCCTACGCTGTGGTAACATTTCCTCACAGTAAGGTTGCCTACCGAATGGGAGGATAAGGGATGGTAGCAATGTCCGAACATAGCGACCGGATTAACAGGCTCGAAAACAGAGTAGACGACTTAACAAAGGGCACAAGTGAACTACAGGGAGCCTACGAACATTTGGCGACCAAAGATGACGTGTCAAAGGCAACCCTTAGAGTCGTAATCTGGATCGTCGGGGTCGGGATAGCTTCATTGGCAACATTGCTCAGCGTCCTGATCAACATACTTTCACGCCTCCCCAACTAACTGCCCAAGCCCACCCCTCGCAGACCGGCTAAACCGCATCTCAAAAGTCCTCCGCGGATCAAAAAGCAGTTTCCCCCCTTGACAGCGCCCCAAAAGTGCCGTATACTACCAACCAGTCCGGCCCACAGAGAGACTCTCTCCCCGGTCGGCGCCAACCTCAAACCAGGACCCCCTGCCGGTTCATGGTCTGGGCCCCGCCTCCACAGGCCGTCGCCCGCACCCATTCCGGACCCCAGGCGCTCCGCTTCTTCCCGGCACTGCCGCGCGAACAGTCCAAACCCGTTCGCCCCGCAAAGCCGAAACCAGGCGGGCGCTTTTTTGTTGCCCGTTCATAGGAGACAAACTATGAACGACCTCCAAACCCCGGAAACCACCGACGACTTCCCAACCTTGGAAGATGCCCTCGCACAGCTCAGCAGCCGGTCCCAACCATGCGAACGGCAACCCGGCGAACCGCTCGAACGCTACCGCTGGTTCCAGATCTACGTCACCCTCCCTCCGCCGCGCCCCTACAAACGCGTTGCCCGGATCGCAGGCCTCAGACCCCACACCAGGCTCATCGCAAAGGCCTCCAGTCAATGGCGCTGGAAGGAACGCATCGCAGAAGCAGACATCCCGCAGAACGGATTCCCCGCCCTCCAGAAAGAGTGGCGCGCCCAGCTGCTCAGAGAGGCCGCCTACAGGGCCCAGTTCACCGGCCTCGAAGAAACCTCCCATGCCCTGGCCGCCGCCGCTATCGACAAACTGGCTCCGGCCGCAGCGCGCCGCAGCCTGGGCCCTCTCTTCCAGTATCAGCGCGCCCTCCTCTCTCTGACCGAACCGCGCCACAAACAGAACGTCGCGCCGAAAATCAGCGAAAAACGCCTGCACAACATGGTCCTGGACAGAAGGCTCGTAATTGCCGACAAACTGGTCAGAATGCAGATGGAAGCGGTTTTTGGCCCCATCGAATGGGAATACGATCCCATTATCGATGGCCCCAAACAACAGAACGAAGAAGACCTTGGCGAAACGCAACCGTGGCGCCAGCAGCCTGGCGAACCCGATCAAAACTTCTACTGGTTCCGGATCTACCTGAGCCTGAACTTCCTTCAGTCCATCGCCCAGGTGGCCAATATGGCTGGAATCCGCCGCAAGTCCACCCTCGCCAGGATCGCCCGCAAGTGGAGCTGGCCGGAGCGCGCCGCTGCCTTCGACGCCCGCCGCGCAAACGATCCCCTCGCACGCTTCCAGCTGCGGCTTCACCTCCTCCACGACAAAGCCTTTGAAGCGCATCTCAGCGGCCTGCTCGACGTAACCGGCGCCATCGACACAGCCGCAATCGGCAGCATGGACAAGGCAAAAGCACGCCGGATCCTCTCGCCTCTCCTGCGCCGTCAGAGCAGCTTTCTGCAATCCTTCTGGCGCCAGTACGAGGCCGTCGAAGGCAAATCCGCCGACGAACACCGCGACCTGCTCGTCGCCTCCCTCGTCGAGGAAAAGGCCATTCAAAGGTTTAGAGAGGGAGAAGAAGAGTCGCGCCGCCACATCGAGCTTGTATACGGCTCCGAGGATGACGAAGAATGATGCCCCACCCGGCTCCAATCTCAGCCGCCTTCCCTTCAATAGCGAAAGAAGCCGAAAATGAAAACGATCGCAAAGCCCGCGCCGCCAGCGCAGCAACCCAACCAGCCGAACGCCAGCTGCATAGTCTCCCCCCTCTGTCTCGCCGCCGGCCCAATCGGGACAGCATCCTCCCGACCGGCGCCGCGCCGTCCCCAAGAGACGGCCAACACCTTCCCCGCTCCCCTCCGCGTCCTCCGCGGACTAAAAGGTGTTCCCCCCGCCCTTCCCCCGCCGTTCCCCCCGCACTTTGCCAAGCGCGAACATTTGTGCCATACTCAACGTCTGGGGCCTCCCTGTCGGCAGCCCGCCGCAACCACCAGAGCCGCCCAATCCACTATCCACTACCCACTATCCACTACCCACTAACCACTATCCACCGCCCTCCGCCATGGACAAGAAAGACCTCCAACTCCTCCGCGAAGCCGCCAAGGCCGGCGCCACCTGGAAAGACCTCGCCGCCATCATCGGCGTCTCCGACCGCACCCTCCGCCGCTGGCGCGACCAAGTCGAAGAAGAAGGCGAATACGCCGACGGCTACTTCGAGGGCCTCGAAGACGAAGAGTTGCGCCCCGTTCCCAGCGACGCCGCCCAAATCCTCGCCGAAATCTATGCCGGCCGTGCCGAAGGCCGCCAGGAGCTCATCGACACCATCCGCCAGCTCGCCGCCGAAAAAAAAGACCTGCGCACCCTCCTCACCCTCCTCAAACGCATGGACACCATGGACAAATAACCCGCCCAAACCCCAATTCCGCCCCAAAAAACCGCCTCCGAGCGGACAAAGCGGACATATTATTATGAATAAATTCATAATAACCCCCCTGCGACTGTCTGATAACTGAAACCCGCGCGAACAGTGCGGAAAGGAAGAATCTGTTGGAAAAGACCGAACTGCTGCTGAAGGAAGAGACCTATGCCGTCACCGGGGCGGCCATCGAAGTGCACCGTGCGCTCGGCCCTGGCTTCCTCGAAAAAGTTTACCAGGAAGCCATGCACCTCGAACTGACAGCCCGCACAATTCCCTTTGAAGCCGAAAAGCCTCTCAACATCAATTACAAAGGGCAATCCCTGACCCAGAAATACTTTGCCGACCTCGTCTGCTACGAACGGATAATCGTCGAAATCAAGGCGATCAACCATCTCTCCGGAAAGGAAGAGTCCCAACTCCTCAACTACCTGAAAGCAACCGGACTGCGAGTCGGCCTCCTCTTCAACTTCGGCAGCCACGGCAAGCTGGAACGTAAACGCCTTGTCAGAGAACATCGCTAGGCCCGAAATCTCTACAAAGTAAACACCGACCGTCCCCAGAATTCGCCCCGCCCCTCCGCGTCCTCCGCGGACAAAGGTGTTAAGGTGTTCTCCGCGCCCCTCCGCGTCCTCCGCGGACAAAAGGTGGTAAGGTGTTCTCCGCGCCCCTCCGCGTCCTCCGCGGACAAAAGGTGTTAAGGTGTTCTCCGCGCCCCTCCGCGTCCTCCGCGGACAAAGGTGTTAAGGTGTTCTCCGCGCCCCTCACGTCCTCCGCGGACAAGAAAGCAGTTCGCCGTTCACTAAAAACTAAAAACTGACTACCAAAAACTGCCGTTCGCAGTTCTCCGTGCCCCTCCGTGTCCTCCGTGGACAAAGGTGTAATCAGTTCTCCGCGCCCCTAGCCCCTAACCCCTGCAGTCCACCAAAAACTGCCGTCAAGGAACTTACGCCTACTTGACAGCGTCTTACCTCAAGATGAAGCTGCGCCAATACACTATTGGACCGGTCTTGTCCCCGGTCCCGCCAGCCGCCAGAACGTCTGCAATGCGAACACCAGCACCTGGTCTCCGCCTCCAGAAACACCCCGAGACGGGAGCATGAAAGTGGCTCCACCTCTTCGCGGTACCTGCACGGTCCTGGCATCGCTCCTGCTCGCCGCCGCCGCCGCCATACTGTACTTTACCCCCACAAACGCCCGGCAGGACTCGCCCGGCACACCCCTCCCGGCCCCCACCCTGCGCGCCGACCCCGCAGTCGCCGCCGTCCAACTCACCTGGACCGAACCCGCCGGCGCCCACCGCTACGAACTGAACTTCTGGCACAACGACCTCACCGACTGGCAGCCTCTTGGCGGCGACAACCTCACCGGCGCCGCCTTCGACCACAACGACCTCACCATCGGCGTCACCTACTACTACCGCATCCGCGCATTCGACGTCGGCGGCCAGGCAGGCGCCTGGTCCGAAAACGTCTACGCCACCGCCCACGCCGACCTCGCCGTCCCCGTCCTCACCGCCCAACCCGCAACCGGCGCCATCCATCTCAGCTGGCCCGAAGTCTCCGGCGCCGCCCGCTACGATCTCTACTACTGGTGGGACGCTCTGGACGACTGGCAGCGCCTCGGCGGCGACAACCTCACCGCCACCACCTTCGACCACACCGGCCTCACCCCGGGCGCCGCCTACTACTACCTCATGCGCGCCCGCAACGCCGCCGGCCAGCCCGGACCCTGGACGCAGCAGCTCTCGGTCACCCTGCCCGGACCTGGATCGCCAACCCCTTCATCCGCGCTCTCCCTGCAGCCCCCCACGGCAACGCCCACCCCGACGCCAACGCCGACCGAAACACCGCAGGTCCCTGTCTCATCGCATTCGGTCGCCGTGGCCGGGCTTCTCGCCCCCGCCCTGTCCGCGCAGGCCGGCCATGGCGCCGTCGATCTGACCTGGGATTCCGTCGAAGGCGCAGCCCGTTACGAGCTCCAGACCGCCACAACCCCCGACGACTGGCAGCCTCTCGGCGGCGACAACCTCACCCGCACCGCCTACATCCATACCGGCCTCGCCGTCGGCGCCACCTACCGCTACCGCATTCGCGCCCTTACCGAAGCCGGTCACCCCGGCGCCTGGTCCGAACAGCTGTCCGTCACCCTGCCCGATCCCGCATGGACGCCCACGCCCACCCCTACGCCCACGCCCACCCCGACCCCCGCGCCCGCCCCGGCCCAGCCCCGGCTCGCAACCTCGGACGCGCCAACACCCATCCCGACCTCCGCCGGGTTTACTGTGCCTGTCCTCACCGCCACCGGCGCTGCCGGCGCAGTGGAGCTGCGTTGGGGCGCCGTGACAGGCGCCGTACGCTATGAGATCCAGTCCTGGAGCAGCCCCGGTGGTTGGAAATGGATCGGCGGCGACAACCTCACCGGCGCCTCCTTCAGCCATACCGGTCTGTCCGCAGGCGTCGAATACTTCTACTGGATTCGTGCCGTCAGCAGTTCGGGCGCCGCGACCGCACTGTCCGAGCCCGTCTCCGCCACCGTCCTCTCCTCGGACGGGTCAACCGCAACGCCAACGCCAACCGCAGACCAGACAGGAACGCCAACCCCAACACTGACGCCACCCACAGACCAGACAGCTACACCAACGGCAACGTCAGCACCGGTCGCAGACCGGACGGCGACGCACACTGCGACGCACACTGCAACGTACACTGCAACGCCAGCGCCGACCGCCAATCAGACGGGAACCCCTGCGGCGACGCTGACCCCGACCGCAGACGGGACGGCAACCCCGACCGCAACACCGGCGTCCGGCCCGGCCTATGAATTCGTTCAAAGCGAAAACATGAGCGCTGTCAGGGTAGGCTCCACTGTCACGCTCGTTTGGCATCCTTACCCCGCCGCGGTCCACTACAACATCTACTACTGCCTTTCCATTGGCAATGGAAACTCCGTCTGCACGGCTCCACTCTTCTTCTGGTCCGCCTACGAAACCATCGTCCGCGAATACAAGGCGGCAACCTACCTGCACGAAGATGTCCTCCAGTCACCTTCTGGCACACCCTACACACACTTCTACGTAATTCAGGCCTGCTTGCAGACCAACTGCCCGATCCTGGCGCGGGAATCGTCGACCGCTTCGCCGACGCCGACGCCCACCGCAACGCCCACCCAGGCTACCGTCTCAACCTCCCTTTCCGCGCCCGTCCTGTCTCTCAACGTCCTCAGTGACGGCATTGAAGTCCGTTGGACCGCCGTTCCCAACGCAGTCCGCTACATTCTCGTTACACATTGGGACGCCAACATCGGCTGGCGCCAGATCAGTGGTCACAACCTGACCGCCACCTCCTTCATACACAGAGCCTACGTGCCCGGCGCAAAACACAATTACAGCGTCCGCGCCGTCAGCGCCGCCGGCGAAGTCAGCCCCTGGTCCAACTATCCATTCGTGACCGCGCCCGCCGCGGCCCCGTCGGGGTCAGCGCTGACGCCAACGCCAACAATGACGCCGGCGCCGACACATACGCCGTCGCCAACGCCCACCGTCAGCGCGCGCGTGGCCTCGCCGCCCCATATGCTCGACACCTATTCCTACTATAGCAAGTACCTTGACGCTGGCGGCGTCCCTATCCTCTCATCCCACCAGGTCTCCGACGAAGAGCTCTATCAAACGCGTACCACCATGCTTGCCATGCTCTCCGACCGGTCCGACCTCCACGGGACCATGGCCGCCTACAATATGCGCCTACTCATCTATCCCGACAGATTCGAATACGGCTCCCTCATCACCGACCTCCCTGAATTCAGGGGATCGGGTCTGACCTCTCGTACGATCGGGGCTGCCGGCAGGACGCCCTTGGGCTGGGTCGCAGCCGCACCCGAAGTGGCCCGGCACTGCAATCACGTCATGATTCACGAAATCGCTCATCTGATCGAAGACGCGCTCAGACTGCAGCCCGGCGGTGACGAGTTCTTGGCAAAGCTCAACAGCGCCTATCAGGCCGCCATGCTCAGAGGTCTCTGGCAGGACCGCTACGCGTCGACCAACGCCTTCGAATACTGGGCCGAACTTGTCCTCGCCTGGCTCACCCCCAGCCAGTTCGCCGGCTGGCTCGGCCCCGGCTACCAAAAGCTCGAAGACTACGATCCCGTCGGCGCTGCCCTCGTCAAGGAGGTCATGGGCAACCCCACACCCCTGACCTTCTGTGAAATCCGCCGCTTCGACCTGCGCGGAACCGTCAGCGGGCCAACCGGCCACACGCCCATGGCCAATTCCTATATCCTCCAGCTCAGCATGCGCTCCCCCGCCGGCGGCAAGCGCCTCTATGGCACCAGCACCGCCGTGCGCAGGTCCGACGGAACATTCGCCTTCGAACGCCTCATCGTAGAAAACCACTTCCTTTCCGCAACCGGAGTAAAACCCCACATCGTCATCGGCATCTACCGCTACGACAGCGCCGGCAACGCCTCCTGCCCCGCCGCCGCCTTCCTCGGCCATGACGGCACCCTCGTCAAGTCCACCGACTCGGGCCAGTGGCAGCGAATCCAGGTCACCGGCAACCACATCACCGGCCTCTCCATTACCATTCCCCCCCACTTCGACTGGACGCCCCTCCACCAGTGCATCTGACCCTCAATTCGCCCCACCAGTCCTCCCAGCCCCTCCGCATGCCTTCGCGGATCAAATAAGGAAGTTCTCCCTGCCGTTCTCCGCGCCCCTCCGCGTCCTCCGCGGACAAAAGGTGTAAAGGTGTTCTCCGTGCCCCTCCGTGCCCTCCGTGGACAAAAGGTGTATTTCACTTCCCGATGCCCCATCTTGACTTGCCACCCCTTTTCCACTACGATTGACACCTGACAAGCGCGCAGAATCCGGCGGCCGCCTGCCGCCTTCTGCCAACCCTCTGACTTTGAGACTGTGAGATCAAATATGCAGGCGCTTGAAGAACTACAAACCCGCGCACAAGAAGAACTGGCCGCAGCCGACACCGTCGAGGCCACCGAAGCCTGGTTCCGCGACTACCTCGGCCGCAACGGCGCCCTCACCAACTTCCTGCGCGGACTCAGCGACCTGCCCCGCGAGGAACGCCCAACCGCCGGCCGCGCCGGCAACCAGCTCAAAAACCACCTCGAAGAGGCCCTTCATACCCGCCAGGAGGCCATCCGCTTCCAGGAGATGGAGCAGACTCTCGCCGCCGAAGGCGTCGACGTCACCATGCCCGGCCGCCGCCCCACCCTCGGCAAAATCCATCCCAGCAACCAGACCCTGCGCGAAATCGCCCACATCTTCGGCCAGATGGGCTTCCAGGTCTACGACTCCCCCGAGGTCGAGACCGACGACTACAACTTCGGCCTCCTCAATATCCCCCCAGGCCATCCCGCCCGCGACATGTGGGACACCTTCTACACCACCACCCCCGGCGTCATCCTCCGCACGCACACAAGCCCCGGCCAGATCCACGCCATGCGCGAATACTGCCCGGAGCCAATCCGTGTCATCTTACCCGGAAAATGCTACCGCCACGAGGATGTCAGCGCCCGCTACGACATGATGTTCCACCAGGTCGAAGGCCTCGTCGTCGGTCACAACGTCACCTTCAGCGACCTCAAGGGCACACTCGTCAACTTTGCCAACCAGATGTTCGGCGAAGGCTGCGCCCTCCGCTTCCGCAAAAGCTACTTCCCCTTCACCGAACCCAGCGTCGAGGTCGACGCCGGCTGCGTCCTCTGCGAAGCCAAAGGCTGCCGCATCTGCAAACAGACCGGCTGGCTCGAAATCCTCGGAGCCGGCATGGTCCACCCCATCGTCCTCCACAACGGCGGCTACGACCCCGCCGTCTACAGCGGCTTCGCCTTCGGCATGGGCCCCGAACGCATCGCCATGCTCAAATACGGCATCGACGACATCCGCTACTTCTTCACCAACGACGTCCGCTTCCTCGAACGCGTCGGCTGAACCCTAACCACCGCCTTTCCCTCTGCCGTTTCCCCTGCCCTTGGAAAGTGATCGCATCATGCTTTCCAGCATTCTGTTGATCTCGGCGGATTCACCCAAAAAACTGCTCCCAGTCTCGTCTTGAAGAAGACCCAGCCTTTCCGACAAAGTCACAAAGGTCTCAAGTTCTGCCAATGAACCTCGCGCAATGCCAAGGAACTGTAGGAACTCCCCAGTAGAACGCCTTTCGCGCCCCTCCGCAATATTGGCAGGTATCGAGGCCGCCGCTCGCCGCATCTGCGAAGTAAGTCCATATCTCTCCTCTGACGGAAAGCCCCTCGTTACCTCATAAGTCCGCACTGTCAAATCCATCGACTTCTGCCACACCTTCAAATCACGATACGACCCGATATATGCCATCAAACCCCCCGAAGTTTCCCCGCAGTTCCCCTGCCGTTCCCCTAGCCCTCAAGCGCCTTTCGCATATCCTCCCCCTCCTTCTGCCACCACTGGTGAAGGATCGCGATATCCGTACCAATGCAGAAATGCCGCGCCCCCATATCTAAGAAACGCTTCGCATCGTCCGCAGTACCAATCTCAATTCGGGGGTGAACACCCGCCGCCAGGCAACCTTCAATCACACGCTTCTGGCCCGCCTGCACCTCTGGAACATTTCGCTGTCCCGGCTTCCCGATACTCATCGAAAAATCGGACGGGCCCCACTGCAGCATCTCCACCCCCTCCACCGCCAGAATCCCGTCCAGCTCATCCAGCGCCGGCTTCTTCTCCAGCATCAGCGCCACCACAATATCGTCCAGCGCCTGAACGTACGCCTCATTTCCTCCATACCCCATGTACGAAAACCGCCGCGTCGCCACGCCGAACGTGCCCCCCGCATGCGGCGTATCCGCCCGCACATAGCTCACACAGTCCGCCGCCCCCGCAGCCGAACGCACGTCCGAAAACAGCACGCTGTTGAAACCCGACCCCACCGCCCGCTGCGCAACAAACTCATTGTTCGCCCAGTCGATCTTGATCATCGAGCCCAACCCATGTAGCTCCGCCGCCCGGCAGATGTTGTCCAAATCGTGCAGCGTATACGTTCCATACTCAGCCACAAACTCCACGTAATCATACAGCCCCGTATGCCCCAGCGCCTCCACAACATTCGGCCACACACTGTGAATATGGGTCGCCAGCGTCGGTTTGCCCGCATCGAGCAACTTGCGAATCGGATTCGCGCGCATTGTTCAATTCTCCGCATGGGATGGCGTGCCGGCCTCACCTACCGCGAGAACCAGCCAAAGTGATGATAGATAAAGCGCCGCACCTCCGCTCTACATTTCACAGCGGCGGTGGAAGCGCTTCGCTAAACGATCTGTGCCTCAGAAAAGTGTGCCAATGGTAGGACAGGCCGCCTCGGCCCGCACGGCCAGTATAGCACAGCAAAAAAGGGAGTAACAGTCCCGCACCGCCGTCTCTAACCCCTGGCCCCTGGCCCCTAGCCCCTGCAGTTCAATCGTTCGGCGCCAGCAAGTCCTCCGTCTGCCCGCTGTGAATCAGCAACACCGTCCCCACCGCGCTCAACCAGCCGTTGAGCTGGTTTCCGTAACTCTCCCTGTCCTCCGCATCCGGCCGGTTCATGCCCAACAGCGTCAAATCCGTCTCCCTGCTCCACGTCTTAACCGTATCCGGGAACCGCTCACCCCGCGGCGGCACCACCACCACCGGCTCAGCATTCACGCGCACCCTGTCCAACAGCCCCCGCAAATGCGCCTCCACCTGTTCCCGCCCTTCCCCGCGCGGCAGCGTCTGCAGCAGCCGGATCGACGCCCCGTCCCACGTCGGACTCTGCGAAATAATATGCGCCAGCAGCAGCATCAGGTCCCCGTTCCCACTGCGCCCCCGCCACCACACGTCGATCACCCTGCGATTGCCGAAACCCCGCTTCTCATCGTGATGCAGGAACAACACCGACTTGCCCAGCTCGAACAGCGTCGACAACAGGCGCAACGACAGCGTACGCCCACCCTCAGTATCGCTCCAACCCATCAGCACCGCGTTCGGCTCCAGCCCGCCCACCCCATGCGACTGACACACCGTCACCGCCCCCGCATAAAAGTTCTCTACAATGTCCGCCTCCGCAAAGGCCGTCATGTTCTGCTCCTGGATGAACGTGCGAATCTGCCGCCGCGCGATGCTGCGCAGCCTTCTCTTCGCCAGCTGATCGATATCCCCCACCAGCAGCTGGTAAAAGGAAACGATGCCGTACCCCCGGCTCAGCAGATTCGCCACCTCCACCAGCGGCGCCCGGTTATGCGGCTGCCCCGTGAACACCAGAATGTTCGGCCGCCAGTTCTTCGCATGAAAGACCGAGCGCTCCAGGTTCAGCAGCGACCGCCGCGCCAGCGCAAACCAGATCCCGTTGCGCACGTCGCCCCACGTGCGAATCGTCGAGCGGCGCTCCAGGTAGAAATAGATCCCGTAGCTGATCAGGATCGCAACCACCGTAGCCCCGGGATTGATCACGAACATCGCCCCGTAACAGCCGGCCGCCCCAAGCAACGAGAAACTGAAATGGATATTCGCCCGCGGCCGGAAACTTGGGTTCCCCACCAGCTTCTCAATCCCCGCCACCAGGTTCGTCATCCCATACGTGTTCAGGAAAAACATCGTGATGATTGGCGCCACGACGTTGAGATCGCCGGCCCAGATCACTGCGAATGCGATTCCCGCCGTGATCAGGACCCCCACCCGCGGCTCCGTCCTGCTCCCCAGCCGCGAACCCAGCACCCTCGGCACGATCCCGTCATTCGCCATCGCCTGCAGCGTGCGCGGCGCCGCCACTATGCTCCCCAACGCCGACGAAAGCGTCGCCGCCCACACACCGATCAGGATCAACGGCGGAAACAGTGCGATATCCCGCATGATCAAAGTGTTGCTCTTCAACTCCTCGGGCGACCCATGCAACGACAGCCAGATGACCGAGAGAAAATAAACGACAGCCGTAAACATCACCGAAAAAAGCGTGCCTTTGTGAATGCTCCGGCCCGGGTCCTTCAAATCGCCCGACATGCTCGCGCCCACCGCAATGCCCGTCACCGCCGGGAAAAAGACCGCGAAAACACTCCAGAAACTCATACCCTCGCCGTAGTTGGCCGTCAGTGTCGGAGCCTGTATCGACAACCAGCCTCCCCCAAAGAAAGAAAGCAGCGCCGCCATCAACGCCGCCAGAATGAAGTACTGTATCTTGATCGCAAAATCCGCGCCGATAAACGCCACCACCGCGAAGACAACTGCAATCCCTGTCGATAGCACCCTGGCGTCGATCTGGCTGAAAAAGGCAATGCCCTCCAGCGACTCGGTGAAGCCGATGATGTAAAAGGCAACCGAGATCGCCTGCGACAGATAGAGCGGCACCCCGATCGCCCCGCCGATTTCACGGCCCAGCGTACGCGAAATCAGGTAATACTTTCCCCCTGCCCTCACGTTCATCGATGTCGCGATCGCCGACAGCGACAACCCCGTCAGAAAGCTGATCGAGTTCGCGATCAACACGATCATCAGCGCCCCCAGCAGACCGGCCTGGCCTACAACCCAGCCCGCCCGCAAGAACAGGATCAACCCCAGAATCGTCAGAACGTTCGGCGTAAACACGCCCCCGAACGTTCCGAATCGGGCCGACGCATTTATCGTTTGCCCTGAAGCCGCCTGTGCAGATGCAGTCATAAGCCTTGGTTGACCTCCTTCTCCAGTGCGTTGCGCCAGGCAGCTGGGATCCGCTCCCCCAGCTCGACGTCCTTCGCACCGATAAACCGGGCCAGCTCCAACAACGTCTCGGCAACTGCCGCCCCCGTCTGCGCGTCAATGCGCACCCCTTCCTCCGCATACAGTGCGTGAATGCGGTAGATTCCCGTCTTGCGCTCGATCTGCGAATCCATTCTCCCCAAAAAGCGGTCGCCGTGCAGCAGCGGCAACACATAATAGCCGTACTCCCGCTTGGCCTTCGGCACGTAAATCTCGATGCGATAGTGAAAATCGAAGAACCGTTCCGTCCGTTCCCGATCACAGATCAGATTGTCAAATGGCGACAGGAACATCGTCCGCGGCGTCCAGCCGCCCTCCCGGATCGACTGCAGCAACGGCACCGAATCCCGGTGGATATACCACTCGCCCTCCCAGGGCCCTTCCTCACCAACGATCTGCGCCGGCAGCACGGTCCCTTCATCCAAGAGCTCCGCCAGCCTCCGCCCTAGGTTGGGATACTTGTTGCGAATGAAATGACGGCTGATCTGCCTCTGGTTGGCCACGCCCAGCGCCTTCAGCGAGCGCTGGCACGTAAGACCTACGACCTCCTCTTCCTCCGGCAACGCCAACTCCGCCCACTCCGGCAACCACGCATCCCGCAGATGCCACAGCCTCTGACTGCCCTTCCGGCCCACGCACAGCACAACGCCCTGCCAGCTCAAGAGACTCAGCATCATGGATGCGGGTTTGCCGCTAAACCATCTCGAAGGGAACCACGGCACTGCTTCCAGGTCGTTGAAAACAGTCGAAGTCAAAGGGCCCTCTTTCCCGAGGCGTGAGATAATCTCTACTCGCAGCGATTCGTTTGCCTCCATCCACTCGCGCGCCCGCTCCATCCCTGCGCCATTCCTCTCAAAAAGACTTCCGATCCAGCGCCGAAAGAGCGGATAGTCTTCCGTCAAAACGTACGAGGCCCGGTGCGCGTCGTCCTCAATGATCAGGCGCTCCCGTTGCAGTTCTTCCAGCCACGACGGGTCAAACGCCCCCATCCGGCTCCACAACACCAGCAGCTGCGTCCGCTCCACCGCCCGGATCGGATCGATC
>DAOUHY010000327.1:0-1662 GCA_034428435.1 Caldilineaceae bacterium
TGGGTTGAGGCTGTCATGTTTGGCGGCTTCCTTAGGTGGATTGCAGGGCAGAGATGCTTGTGGTCAGACGTCTGTCGGGCTGCGGCGAGGTAATGGGAAGTGTCAGACTTTGAGGCCAGAGTCGACCAGGCCCTCGACGTAGAACTTGCCGAGGACGATGAACAGGAGGACAAGGGGGAGTGAAGCGATCACATAGCCGGCATAGAGTGGTCCCCAGACGCTGAAGTCCTGGCTGGTCCAGCCGGCGACGCCGCCGTAGGTGGCGGACCGGGCCAGCTTGTAGAGTCCGACCGCGATCATCTGTTTTTCGTCGTCCTGGATCATCACCAGGGGCCAGAGGAAGGAGTTCCAGACGCCGATGAAGTTGAGGACGGCCAGGGTGGCGAGCCCGGGCAGTGAGAGGGGCAGGGTGATGCGGCCGATGAGGTCGAGGACGCCGGCGCCGTCACAACGGGCGGACTCGAAGAGCTCCTCCGGGATTCCGGCGATGAAGGCACGCATAAGGAAGATGCCGAAGATAGGGCCGCCGGCCAGCTCGGGGATAATCATGGCCCAGCGCGTGTTGAGCAGGCCGAGGCGTACGTAGACCATGTAGGCGGGGATGAAGGAGAGGACCCAGGGAACCATCAGGAGGGCGATGATGGCGTAGTAGAGTGTTTCGCGGAAGGGGAAGTCCATGCGGGCGAAGACGTAGCCGCCGATGAGAGAGAGCAGCAGCATTCCCATGAGGCCGATGAAGGCTACGATGAGGGTGTTGATCATGTAGTCGCCGACGATGTCCCAGGCGGCGACGTAGTTGCGCCAGCGCAGCGGGAAGCTGATGGCCCACCGTTCCCAACGGTATTGGAGGCCGTTTTTGAAGGACCAGGTGATGAGGAGGTAGGTGGGAATGAGTGAGAGGAGCAGCATGACGGTGATGAACAGGTGCGATCCGATCTGGTAGTAGCGTAGGGGGCGCCGTGTGGAGGGAGCGACCTGGGTGGAGGTTGTGGAACTCACTTGCTGGTCTCCTTATGCTGCTTCTGCTTCCTCAATCTGCCCTAGTGTCGGACGTCCTCAACTGCGGGATGGACTGTGCGGTTGACTGCGAGCGTGGCGGAAAAGGTGATGACGAAAAGGACCATACCGATGGAGGCGGCGTAGCCGAATTGCTGGGTGCGGAAGGCCTTGTGGAACATGGTCAGGCCGGGGACCATGGTGGCGAAGCCGGGGCCGCCATCGGTCAGGACGAGTATTTGTTGGAAGGAGGTAACGCCGGCAATGACGGCGAGGATCGTCATTAGACGCACTTGTCCCAAGACGAGGGGCAGGTCGATCTGCAGGGTGCGGCGGAGGCCGGTGCAGCCGTCGACTTCGCAGGCGTCGAAAATGGACTCTGAAATCTGGCCGAGGCCGCCCAGGTAGATCAGGGTGCCGACGCCGGAGACCCAGGGGAAGCCCATAAACATGATGGCGTAGAGGGCGGTGGCTGTGTCGCCAAGCCAGTTGCGCGCCAGAAAGCCGACACCGAACTGTTCCAGCAGGCCGTTGATAACGCCGAGGTTGGGGTCGTAGATCTGTTTCCAGAGGAGAATGACGACGATGAGGGGTACGAGCATGGGGATGATGAGAAAGAGGCGATAGAGCTCCTTGGACTCGCTGTCGCGGATGCGGAAGATGAGG
>DAOUHY010000328.1:0-2856 GCA_034428435.1 Caldilineaceae bacterium
CGCGCCAGCACCTCCTCGCCGTTGCGCTGCGCCAGGCAGCCGGCAGCGATCAGCATCTGGTGCCGCCGCTTCCCGTCCGCCAGCTCCTGCAAAACCCCAATCGATTCCTCTTTGGCCGCCTCCAGAAAGCCGCACGTGTTCACGATCAACACATCCGCCTGCCCCGCATCGGCACTGACGCCAAAGTCGGCCTCCCGCAACAGCATCTCCATGCCGCCACTGTCAACCTCATTCTTCGGACATCCAAGGGTAACCAGGTGGTAAGATTGTCTAGTCTTCATTTCTTTGCAGGACCTCTCGCAGCAAGTCTTTAACGAGAGCAACAATACTGTCGTGAGAGTCGACTATTCTGCCGACAATAACGGCCAGCTTCGCCTCATCGATTAGGAAGCCATAAATCTTTGTCGCGACATGGCGAAAGGCCATTAGCTCCAGACAGATTCTCAGTGTTTGCGGCTTCATCGTCACTCTATATTCCGCGACCATGGCTTCCAACGCTTGTAGTGCCTCTCGATGCGAAAACGGTCCAGTTGGCTGCTCTCTTCTCAAAAAACTTTATGAATCGGAGGATGAGGTGTTCAAAGGCATTGTAGTAGCCAAAGCATTCATATGTTAGTGCCGACCGTCGAACAATTTCATCAACATCCTGCGATAATATGTGTATGATATTTGAACGTACGCGAGTGAGATTTTCTAGACCGAAGTGAACCTCTTGCTCAAACTCGTTCGCGGTCATATAGAATTAAACCCTCTTCCAAAATTCGATTTCTCAGGAGACCGTAGCTACTTTGCAAATCAATGACGCTGATGGAATGCTCTGAGTGAAGGAGGCATTCGCCTAGAGCACGGAAGAAGTCTTTGTCAGGCAGCCCCTCAACACAAATATCCAGATCGGAGTCCGAACGCGCGTCTCCGCGGGCCAAAGAGCCATACAGAATTACCCGCTCTGCACCGTAACGCTGTAAAGTCCTGACGGCAGAGGCGACATCCTTCTGGTACCTATGAGGAAGCGCTTCTATTTGAACTGTTCTCATTCGGAAAACCACGCTATGTTCTCTACGTCACCAGAAGCCACGCTGCATGACGCAAAAGCGAACTGAAACGCCACTGCTGAACAGGATGTGCGAGCCCCCTGACCACTCTTTGCGAGGTCACGCACAGCCAAGCCATTCTAGCACAAAGTACAGTGAAGTTGGATTCAGCCGCCGGGGAAAATCCACTCACAGCCGCGACGCACGCGAGGGCACTAACTATCGGGGACGAATACGATCCAGCAGCGCGTCCAACTCCTGCTGGCTCGCGATCGGCCCCACAACGGTCTCGACGATCCTGCCTTCGGGACTGACAAAGAAAGTCTCCGGCACACCCTGAATCCGGTAACGCCGGGCTGCCTGGCTGCGCAGGTCCGGCCCGTTGGGGTAGGTGATATCAAACTCCGCAAGATAGGCGAGCGCCGCCGGCTCCTGGTCCAGATAGTCCAGCCCAAGAAAAACAATCCCGTTCTCTTTCTCCCGGCGCCACGTCTGCTCCAGTAATTCTGCCTCATTGCGACAGGGCGTACACCAGCTAGCCCAGAAATTGATGACCACGCCCTTCCCCCGCAATTCGTCCAGGTCAATCTCCATCCCGTCGAAGGTCGTGAACCGCAGTTCCGGCGCCTCACCAGCGGCCCGCTGCTCCTGCACATTCGTCTGCCACAACCGCACTGCCAGCAGGACGATGAACGCCACGATGGCACCAAGGAACAAGACGCGCCACAAGCGCACCGCTCGCGTGGCTGGCGTTCCAATCTGCCGATCACTTGGTGACTCTAATGGGGTGTCTCTTTCAAGAGGATGTGATGCACCGCTCTCCGTCCTGCTCAATTCAGTCATAGCGGGCCAGTTCCTCATCCAACCGCCGCTCCCGTTCATCGGCCTCTGGCCTGGCTACTCTCGCCGGCGTCGGTCGCAGCGGTCGCGACATCTGTTGCAAGCGCAGCCAGAGGAAGACACCCCCGCCCGCCACCGCAACCACAGGCAGAATCCACGCCAGCCAGTTGAACCCCTGCCGGGGCGGTTCCCCCAGCACTTGCGGCCCGTACTGCTCCAGAAAATAGTCCCGGATCGACGCCGCGTCCTCGCCCTCCGCCAGTTTGATCTCGATCACCTCCCGCATCTGCGCACATGCCTTCAGTTCGCAGCTGTCCAACCGCAACCTGCCGCCGCACAGCGGGCACCACAAGTCCCGCGCAACCGTGTTCACTTCGTCAGCTGTGATGCCGGTGGCTTCGTCTTGGGCAAAGAGAGGCATGCTGCTGCCGATGCAAGTGAACAGCAGGCTACTGGCTAAGAGAACGATGCGGAGAGTGGGCAAATATGGCGCAGTCGCGCGTGCCGTGCGCACTGTGTGGGGAGAGGTCATACGTGTACTGTGCAGAGCAATGCGCGCCTAGGTGGCTGCCTGCTCAGTCAATCTTACAAAGAGACATTTCGCCAGGGAGCGGCCGATTATCTTTACCAGCCCCCCCGGCTCCGTCTGCGACGAACTGTCCTCGATCTGTACGATGCTTGGCCCATCAAAGGGCTCTACATTCAACACTTTGACCCGATATCCGGGTTCGAGATTCATCTGTGTCAGATACCGCAGCATCGGCGCGTTGTGGTTGGCTACCCGGCGCAATTCACCCGATTGTCCCGGCCGTAGTTCGGCAAGGCAGACCAGATTCTCGCTCAGAACGTGCCCGTCCTCGCTGGGAACCGGGTCCCCGTGCGGGCAGTGGGTCGGGAAGTTGCATAGAACTTCCATGCGCTTCTCGAATTCTGGGCTGATTGCGTGCTCCAGCCGCATCGCCTCCGCCTTTACCTGGTCCCAGGT
>DAOUHY010000329.1:0-4667 GCA_034428435.1 Caldilineaceae bacterium
CTCGTTGGCGCCACAATGCTCCTTCCTCTGCTGTGGATGATCTCCACCTCGCTCAAGGAGCCGGGCGAAGTACTGCTGCTGCCACCGAAGTGGATCTCGATTCCGCCGCAGTGGGGGAACTACCCCAGACTTTTCGACGTGCTGCCCTTTGATCTCTTCTTGATCAACAGCATCAAGATCGCGGTGTTTGCCACGGTCGGCGCCCTCTTGAGTTGCTCGATGGCCGCCTTCGCCTTCGCGCGCATGCGCTTCCCGGGCAAAAACGTTATCTTCGCCATCATCCTCGCCACAATCATGATCCCCTTCCACGTCACCCTCATTCCCCTCTTCAAGCTCTATCGCGACATCGGCTGGCTCAGCACACACCTGCCGCTCACCGTGCCGTTCTTCTTCGGCACCGCCTTTGGCATCTTCCTCATGCGCCAGTTCTATCTCACCATCCCCCAGGAAATGGTGGAGGCGGCGCGCATCGACGGCTGCAGTTTTATTCAGATCTACTACCGTATCTTCCTGCCCCTCTCCAAGCCGGGCCTGGCCACGTTGGGCATCTTCACCTTCCTCGGCTCCTGGAACAACCTCATGGGGCCGCTGATCTTCCTCACCAAGGTCGAGACCATGACCATCACCCTGGGGTTGACGCTGCTGACCAACCAGTCGGGTGGGCGCTGGGAGTTGATCCAGGCCGGCGCGGTCATCAGTATTTTGCCGATTGTCGTCATGTTCTTCATAGGCCAGGAGCATTTCATCCAAGGCATCGCCCGCACCGGAATCAAGGGGTAGGCCGGTGGCGCACGGCCGCTTTCTGACGACCGGCTACCGGCGGTTACAGCCATGATCCGCATCGGCCTGATCGGCTGCGGCGGTATGGGCCAGTCCCACCGCGCCGCCTTCCGGAAACTGCAGGGCCGCGCCCTTTTCACCGCCGCGGTCGACCCGGACCTACCGCGCGCCCAGGCCACCGCCGACCTGATGGGCTGCGACACCGTCGCCGCCGACTACCGTCAGGTCCTCGACCATATCGACGCCGCCATCCTCGCCGTGCCCCATCACCTCCATCATCCCATCGGCATCGACCTGCTGCGCCGCGGCAAACATCTGCTTATGGAGAAACCGCTGGCCAACTCGGAAGCCGAATGTCTGGAGCTGATCGAAGCCGCCGAGCGCGCCAACCGCACCCTGATGGTCGCCTACTGCATGCGCTTTCACCCGATCGTCGTCGAGATGGAGCGCCTGCTCAAGGCCAAAACCTACGGCGACCTCTTCCAGCTCTCGATCTGGACCGAGCAGCATACGCAGGGCGAGCCGGGCAGCTGGATGCACCGCAAAGAGACGCTCGGCGGCGGTCAGCTCTTCAGCCACGGCTGCCACTATATCGACATCCTGCTCGCCTGGATGGGGCAGCCCGTCTCCGGAACCCATATCGGCACCAACTTCGGCACGCCCTGGATGGAGGGCGAAGGCACATCCAACGTCTCCCTCAAATTCGTCAACGGCGCGCTCGGCTACCACTTCGGCACATGGGGCGCCAAGGGCACGCGGCTCAAGTACTCATTTCACGCCCACTGCACCGAGGGCATGCTGGAAGGGCAGATCAGCCAGGGGAAACTCTTCCTTCATCAGGGCGCGCTTGAAGCGGAGAAAGGCAGCGAGCAGCTGTTGTTCCAGGCAGCCGTGGGCAAGCATCTTGAGAATGAACTGATCCACTTCGTCGACTGCCTGGAGCACGACCGCCTCCCGCTAACCGACGGCCGCCGCAGCCTGCAAAGCCTGCGCGTCATCTGGAAGCTCTACGAAGCCGAAGCGCAGGGCGTGGTCGCCGACCTGCGCGCCATCGGCAACGGGTGAGGTGCAGCAACTTCATATGAAGAATATGCACGAAGACAGGGCTCTGAACTAAACGAGCGTCAACGACTGGACCGGCAGTGACTTCGCTTCCAGCGTTGACAGGTTGGCAACTTTACTGGCATGGTCGATATCGATGCCGACCAATTGGCCGCTCTCATCGAAGTCCAGAATGACGCCTGGGGCGACCTCCGTGGAATCCGTACTCGGTTTCTCGGAGAGGTCGATATAGAGGGAATCCGCGTCAGGATAGTAATGGAGTTTCATAAGGCTGTCTGAGTGTACTACAGGCCTGGAAGCAGCTAAACTTGCACGCGGTAGAGGCAGCAGGCAGATTCAGGAGGAAGGCGCAGATATGACCATACCAACATATCGTTTCGCAGTCATCGGCCTCGGCCGCCGCGGACGCTACCACATGGAGAGCCTCGAAGCGATGGAGGAAGCGACCGTTCGCTGCGTCGCCGTGGCCGACCCGCGCGATCCCACCGCCGAAGAAGAGGAGCGCTTTGGTCCCTCCTTCTACCAGGACTACCGCCCAATGCTGGCAAGTACGCCCGACCTCGACTTCGTACTCGTCGGCAGCTACGCCGTCGACCACGTTGAACATGCGCTGGCCGCGCTGCAACGCGGCATCCCCGTCTTCCTCGAAAAGGCCGTGGCCTTCACTTGGGAGCAAACAGTGGAGCTGTATCAAGAGGTGGTCCGCAATCAATACCCCCTCTTCATCGGCTTCAACCTGCGCCGCTTCCCCGCCACGCTGGCCATGAAGCGCATCATCGACGAGGGCAGCCTCGGCCGTATCCAGAGCGTGCTCGGCCACGTCAACACCGGCAACCGCTGGTCGCAGGGCGTCTGGTCGCATTTCAGAACGCCGCCCTCCTCCACCCTGGTCGAAGGCAAGCTCACCCACGACACCGACACCATCCAGCACTGCCTCGGCGCCGAGGTCGTGGACTGCACCGCCACGATCACGCGCAACATCTGGACCGAAGGCGACGACAGGCCCATGACCGCCGGCGATTCCTGCTCCATCTCCGGCCTGCTCTCCAACGGCATCCTCTACACCCTCCATCTCACCACTGCCGGGCCCGATTACGAGCGGCGCTACATTGTCAACGGTACCGAAGGACAGCTGGAAGTCGTGATGCACAGCAGGCGCGCAGGCCAGACGCCCGCGGCGGTGACGCTCTGGCGCAACGACGGGGAGCCGCAAGCCGTCGAACTGCCGCCGGCCGTCGGCGGACACGGCGGCGCCGACTTCCGCATCCACCGTGACTTCGTCGCCTGGCTCCGGTCCAACCCAGCCGGCCCCTACGACCCGCGCTCCATCCTGACCGGCATGATCATCCCCTTCGCCGCGCAGGAATCCATGGCGACCGGCCGCCGCATCGACTGCGCCGCACGCCTGCGTCAGGTCACTGCCGGCGTGAGTCAGGAAGAAGCCAGAGAGAAATGACAAGCGGGCAAGCGGTTCTCTCTCCTCACTCCTCTTCACTCTCTCCTCTCCTTTGAAAGGAATTTCCTTATGCGCAGTTATCGCGTAGGCGTTGTCGGGCTGTACCGCGGTCTCGGCCCCGCCCGCGTCTTCGACCTCATGCCCGACCGCGACGTCGTCGCCGGCTGCGATATCGACGCCGGCGCCCTCGAACGGTTCGGCGCGCTCTTCCCCCACGCCCGCCAGTACAGCGCATACGACGAGATGCTGGCGCACGGCGTGGACATCGTCTTCGTAGCCTCTCCGGTCCCCCTGCACTGCCAGCATACGGTGGCCGCGCTCGAGGCCGGCTGCCACGTCCTGCAGGAGGTCACCCTTGCCAGCAACATCGACGAATGCCGCCAAATTCTCGCCGCGGTGCAGGCGCACCCTCGCCAGAAGTTCATGCTGGCCGAGAACTGCTGCTACTGGGCGCATATTCTGAGCTGGCGGGAGATGTGGGGACAGGGCCTGCTGGGCGACTTCATGTACGCCGAAGCCGAGTACATCCACGATACGCGCCATCTGCTGCGCCAGGCCGACGGCTCACCCACCTGGCGCGCCTCAATGCCGCCCATGCACTACTGCACCCACAGCCTCGGCCCGCTGCTCAAAGTGACCGGCGAACGCTGCGTCGCCGCCAGTGGCATGAGCGTCACCACCGGGACCGGGGACTTGCCCGTCCGCGTCAAATCCGGCACCGAAGTGGCCATTCTGCAGACGGCCAGCGGCGGCGTGATCAAGATCCTGGTCGCCTTCGGCATCACCCGCGAGCCCATGTTCCACTACTATTCGATCTACGGCACCGGCGGCGTCCTCGAGACCTCGCGCCCGCCGGTCAGCCCGCTGCAGACCAACGCCTGGCTGGATTCGGTGCCGCATCTGAACAACATGATCGAGATGCCGATCACCGAGAACGTGACCGACGCGCCGTTCGAAGCGAGGCAAGGCGGCCACGGCACCGCTGAGTACATGATGATCCAGGACTTCGTCGCCTGCATCCGCGACGACACCCCGCCCCCGCTCGACATCCACGCCGCGCTCCGAATGGCGCTCCCCGGCATGTGCGCGCACGAAAGTGCCCTGAAAGGGGGCCAGATGGTGGAGATTCCTGATTGGTAGACATGGTAGAATAGCACAGGCAAACTCTGGGCATTTGTAAGGAGGCGGTTACGGAGGTGACGACATGAGCGGCCCGATCCCCGTTAATCCCGATGTGCTTCGCTGGGCGCGTGACAGCATGCGACTTTCGCTGGAAGAGGTGGCGGGGCGCATGAACAAAAAAGTGTCGGATATCGAAGCCTGGGAGCGCGGCGACGAGTCTCCGACCTATATCCAGTTGGAAAGACTC
>DAOUHY010000330.1:0-7215 GCA_034428435.1 Caldilineaceae bacterium
AAGCACGGGGAAGGGTTCGGCAGGCAAGAGGGCCTCAGTCGCCGGCGGCCGGTAGCCCAGAGTGCTGTGCGGTCTGATCCGGTTGTAAGTCCGCCTGTAGCGCTCCGTCAGCACACGCACCTCCAGCAAGGTACAGGAGACCTCTCTGGCCAGCAGTTCGTCCCTCAACTTCGCGTTGAAACTCTCGATGTAGCCGTTTTCCCGCGGCGCGGCTCCAGTTCGGACACTCCCGGCTAATGGAAACGAAATGATCCTCTTGACACAGCCGACCGCTTGTGTTTAACTCCCCAAAAGCTGCTGCTGGTCTTTCGTCTTTAGTTTCCCTCTTCTTCGTCAAGATTTCCGCGACAGACTCTCTCCCAATGTGATACGCAACCTCCGTTGGTCGGGCCGGGGTAGAGAACATGACAACAGCCGGGACTGACGTACAAGCGGGCGTAAGTGAATGTTCCGTTGCGAGCCATCGGGGGCGTGACAGCCGTCGCAGCCACTTCCGGCGCGAGCTGGGACGCGCCTGGAAATACCGTGAGCTCTACCTCCTCCTGCTCCCCGCCATCCTCTTCTTTGTGATATTTCGCTATATCCCCATGGGGGGACTGGTGATGGGTTTCCAGAACTATTCACCGGTCCGCGGTTTTCTGGGCAGCCCCTGGGTGGGCTTCCAGCACTTCGAGACCCTGTTCGCCCTGCCCAAATTCCTCGAAGTCTTTCGCAACACCGTCATTATCAGCCTCTACAAGCTCTTCATCGGCTTTCCCGTCCCCATAATCTTCGCTCTGCTGCTCAACGAAGTGCGCCACCTGCTCTTCAAGCGCACGATCCAGACCGTTACCTACTTCCCGCACTTCCTCTCCTGGGTCGTGTACGGCGGCATCATGGTGCTCTTCATCGGGCCGGGCGGCGCTGTGCCGGAGGGGCTGGAGGCGATCGGGCTGAAAGTGCCGGCCCTGTTGGTCAATCCCCGTTACTTCCGCACCATCCTCGTCATCACCAACATCATGAAGGAGTTCGGCTGGGCCGCGATCGTCTACTTGGCCGCCATCGCCTCGATCGATCCGTCGATCTATGAAGCCGCTATGGTCGATGGGGCCAACCGGCTTCAGCAGGCGAGATATATCACGCTGCCCGGTCTGCGCGGGGTGATGGGCATCGTCTTTATTCTCAGTATGGGCAATATTCTCGAGGCCGGTTTTGAGCAGGTCTTCGTGATGTACAACCCGGCCGTCTTCTCCGTAGGTGACATTCTGGACACCTATATCTATCGCATCGGGCTGGTGGACGGCCGTTTCAGCCTGGCGACGGCAGTGGGCCTGTTCCGCTCCGTGATCGCGGCGATAATGATTGTGCTGACCAACTATATTCTCAAACGCGCCGATCAGCCGACACTCTGGTGACGCAGACCGATGAGCGCGCACATCGATACCACAGATTACGAAGAACAGCCGCTGCGGTCCAGATGGCATAGCAACCGTCTGGCCGAAACCACTATCTACGGCGTGCTGCTTCTGCTCGGTGTCATCAGTCTGTTGCCGATCTGGCACACGGTTAACGCCTCGTTGAGCAGCCCTGAGAAGGTCGCGCAGGCGGTTCTCCTGCTGTGGCCGCACGACTTTACCCTGGACTCCTACATCTTCATCTTCAAGGGCGAAGCGTTGATACGTTCCTTTGGCGTTACCGTTTTCATTACCGTGGTCGGCACCGCCCTCAACCTTCTGGTTACCTCGGCCGCGGCCTACCCGCTCTCGCGCCGCGATCTGCCGGGCCGGCAGTTCATCATGCTCTTCATCATGGTCACTTTCGTCTTCAGCGCGGGCATCGTGCCCGGCTTTATCCTCGTCCGCAGCCTGGGCCTGATCAACAGCCTGTGGGCAATGATCTGGCCGACCCTGGTCAACGTGTTCTATCTGATTCTTCTGCGTAATTTCTTCGAGAACCTGCCTGACGCGGTGATCGAATCGGCGCGGATGGACGGATCCAGCGAGTTGCGTATCCTGTTTCAGATCGTGATCCCGATGTCGCTGCCCGCGATTGCGACGATGGGGCTGTTTTACGCCGTCTCCCATTGGAATGAGTTCTTCCGCGGCATCTTCTACATCTATGACCCGGCCAAATGGCCTTTGCAGGTGCTGCTGCGCTCGGTTGTCATTCAAGCCAACCTCAACGAGATCGGGTTCAGCAACCAGGACATGTACGGCAACGCCCAGGTCAGCCAGCTCACGATCCGGGCCGCAACGGTCATCGCTGCCATCGTGCCCATGGCGCTTCTTTACCCCTTTGTGCAGCGCTACTTCGTACAGGGAATCGTGCTGGGCGCCGAGAAAGGATAGTTGCCGCGAGAACGGAGGAGGTGATGCCGAGACGATACCTGATTTCCTTTCTGACTGTCCCTCCGAATGCAGTACGCTGTCCGGATTTTCGCTTGACCGAACCAAAGTACAGACAAGGAGGAATCTCTGTGAAACGCGCTAAGCTATGTATGCCGCTTATCATTGTGTCTTTGGTGCTGCTGAGCGCCTGTGCCGCCCCGCAAGCCGCAACGCCTGAGGAGATGGCCGAGGACGTCACCGTCGTCTATCTGGGTATCGGCGACAGCTGGGTGCCGGATAACGAGTGGGTGGGGCTGATCGAGGAGGGCTCCGGCGTGGATATGGACTATCAGTTCGTGCCCAATCCCGAATACGAGGAAAAGCGCAACGTACTGATGGCCGCCGGCGACTACCCCGATGTCATCCGTATCAACCCCAGTTCGCGGCAGTTCAAACAGTATCTCAACGACGGCCTGCTGATCCCGATCGACGAGTTTCTGGACAGGTACCCGACCGTTCGCGACGCCTTCCCGGCCGAAGTCTGGGAGAACAACCGCCAGGCTGACGGGATGATCTACCATATTCCCCGCATCACAGGCAATCTGCCGCGCTGCCTCCACTACCGCACCGACTGGCTGGAAAAGCTGGGGATGGAGGAGCCGACCACGCTGGCTGAATTCCGCACCTTCCTGGAGCGGGTTCGCGACGAGGACCCCGGCAACATCGGCGATCCGCTGATCCCCTTCGTGCCCAACCGTCTGGACAGCATAACCTGGTCGATGGAGGTCTTCCTGAGCGCCTTCGGCGTCGATCACCTGGCCTGGGTGCCTTCGCCGGATGATCCCGGTCAGCTTGTTTTCGCCAACACGCTGCCGGCCCTGAAGGATGGCCTGCAGTGGGTGCGAGAACTGTTTGCCGATGGGCTGATGGATCAGACCTTCATGGTGGCCACCGACCGCGGGCTGTTCAAATTCTACGCCGGCAATACCGCTGTCACCACCGACTGGCCGCGCTTCAAGCATTTCCGTCTGGAGGCGATCCGCAACGCCCATCCTGATGCCAATGCGGACACCGGCTACATCTGCAGCCTGACCGGTCCCACCGGTATCGCGAGCGGGCCGATGGTCGTGCCCAACACGCAGAGTACCGGAACGGCTCTGACCATCGCGGCCACAGCTGCTGAGGCCGATGCTTTCTTCCGCGTGGTTAACTGGCAGTATACCGATGGCTGGGAGTTGATGACGGTGGGCGTCGAGGGCATCACCTATGATGTGGTCGACGGTGTCCCCGTGACGCGCGGCCGCGATGCGATTCTGAACGACACGCCGCAATACGACCTGTACTCGCGCGACTATCTGTTCAAGAATGAGCCGCCGGCCTACTTCGATTACCGCCGCGACAATGTCAAATGGGTCGACGTGCCCGACGACATGATGCGCTATGTACAGGGCGTACTCAACCGCGCACTGGAAGAGCAGCGTCATATCAACTATCTGGTCGATCGCGACGATGCGGTGATCCTGGACAACCTGGGTGCGTTGCAGGATCTGGCCAATGAGTTCGCAGCCAAGGTCGTCCTGAACCCGGACCTGGACATCGAGGCCGAGTGGGAGGGTTACCTTGCCGCGTTGGAGGCAAACAACCTGGCCGGGGTGACCGAAGCTGTCAACCGGCTCAATGATATCGACGCTATAAACACGATGGCCGCGGCCATCACCAGCCCGGATGATGCGCTGGAATAGATCACAAGAGAGGAGGGGGATCGGGGTTCATTCTCCGGCCCCCTTTTCGCGTTACAGGGACGGACAATATGATCGAGACCGATATCGTGATCATCGGCGGCGGCTCCGGCGGCTTCGGCGCCGCGATCCGCGCCGCGCGCGCCGACCCGGAGGCGCGCATTCTCCTCCTGGACAGCATGGCACAGCTGGGGGGCACCTCCACCGTTGGCGGCGTCAACAACTGGGAGCCAGGGATCGGCGGGCCGGGCGTACACTATGAGCTGGCTGCGCGCCTGAGCCCGAATGCGATCGGCGTGGGCAGGACCGTCCACTTTTCCAGCAAGGAGGAGCCCTACGGCTTCTCACGCATCGATCCGGACAGTCCCTACGAAAGCTCTTTGCGCCGCGCCGGGCTGCCCAAACCGGAGGTGCGACGCGTCCACTTCGAGCCGGACGTCATGGCCGCGGCGATGGACGCGATGCTGCGCGAAGCCGGCGTCGAAATTCGCTACCGCACCCGTTTCACCGACGTCAGCGTACAGGGGCACCGGATCGTTTCCATCACGGCCCAACCGCTGGACGGCGATCCTCCCTATACCGTGCGCAGTAAACTTTTCATCGACTGCTCCGGCGGCTGCCATCTGGCCCGGGCGGCCGAGTGCAGCATGGCCTTTGGCGAAGAGCCGCACGAACTCTATAGGGAACCGTCGGCCCCCGACAGCGCCTCCCCCATCGTCAACGGCATCTCGCAGGTCTTCCGCGTGACACCGGCCGCCGAAGCGGGGACCGATGAGTTGCCGGCCGCGGCCCGCGCCCCCGAAATCCAGGACTGGCTGGCGACGCACAGGCCCGCCGCCCATGTGACCGAGTACCCCAACGGCGACCTGTGCGTGAACGTGCTGCCGACCATGGAGGGCGCCGAGTTCCACAGCATGCCCTATCCTGAGGCGCAGGCCATCGCACAGGCCCGCATGCACGCACACTGGCGGCGCATGCAGACCGACTACGGCTTTGATCACTACCGCTTCAAGAGCATGTTTCCGCTGGTGGGCATCCGCGAGTCGCACCGGCTCGTGGGCCGCTATGTGCTGCGTGAGCAGGATGTGCGCGCCGGCCTTTTGCGCCAGCCGCGGCGCGAGGAGATCATCGCTCTCGCCGACCATCCACTGGATACGCATGGCGAGCGCAATGTCAAGGGCATCAAGCTTAAGGAGTTGGAGCAGCCCTACGGCATCCCCTACAGCTGTCTGCTGCCCGCAGAGTATGACAACCTGATCGCCGCGTCGCGGGGAGCATCCTTCTCACACATTGCCGCCTCATCATGCCGGCTGTCGCGCACGATGATGGCGCTGGGGGAGGCCGCCGGCGTAGCCTCGGCGCTGGCCCTGCGCGCTGACGCGGCCTATGCCGACGTGGATGTCGATGCGATACGGGAAAGGCTCGGTATCCCTGCCTTCGAGGAGAAGGCGCTCAGCGTCTGGGGTAGTCAGAGCTGACGCAACCAGTTCAACGCACGCTGGCTCGGTAGTCCTCAGTAAAGCTGTGACCGTCAAAGCCCGGCCCGTCCGCACGAAGCCCATCAACGCGGACGGGCGTGAGCCGCCCGCGGCGCATACTCTCACGACCGGCCAGCAGCACCATCACCGCCTCGCACAGCATATCAATGTCGGCGGGGAAAGGACGCTTTCCCTCAAAGTGGGCGACAACGTCCTGCAGCAGCGCGCGGTAGAAATCGCTCTCCACGGTCGCCGACCAGCGGCCGCTCCCGCCGCTGACGGAGAGAAAGAATCCTCCCGCCGCTTCCAATTCCAGCACCACCTGCAGTCCGTTCGCGTAGTCGACAAGCAGCCCCTCCGATCCATGGCTGCCGAGATGCGTGACCGCGACCGCGGGGCTGCTGCGTTCCCTGCCGATAACGCCCTGCACCATCTCGATTACGTGGATGCCGTAGTTGAAGAAATCGGTCGGCGCGCTGGCAAAGATGGTGTGGAGGTCGCTCCCATGGCTCTGCGCATGCATCCGCTTGACCTCCTCACAGCAGCGCAGCGATGAGCCGCCGATAATGTCAGCGCCCTGCGCCGCCCACGCCTTCAGTTGCAGCAGATCGGCGACGTTCCCGGCCAGCGGGTTGTCGATATAGACGCCCTTGCCGGCCTCGACGAACGGCCTGACCCGTTCCACGTGCAGGTCCCAGTTACAACCCTGCACAAAGACCACATCGACCAGCGGGAGCAAGTCCGTCAGCGCCGGCACGACTTCTGGAATGTTGTGCTCGGCCGCGAACTGCTGGGCGTAACCCGGCGGCCGCACGCTGCCGCCGTCCCAGCAGGCCGCCACCGCGACACTGTCCCACTCCTGTAGAATCGGCACCCAGCGCCCCGGGTGCGAGGTATCGAGATCGGCGATTCCGATTCTTAGCATGGGTCAGATTCCAGTTTTCGGTGGTGGACCGGTTTCGGATTGGGTTGGAGCGACTGAGGGCTGCGCGTTGGTGCGGTCAGCGCAGCCATTCGTCGAGGTGTTCGGCCACGAAGTCGTCGTCGGTCAGGTGAGGATAGGCGCGGCAGACGCGGTCCAGCTCCTCGCATTGGCCGGGGGAAAGGCTCTCCTGCGGGTTGAAGCACCAGATCCCCTGCATCAGCCCCTGCCGGCGCAGCACCTCATGAACGCCGGAGATACAGCCGTGAAAGTCGTGGGCGCTATCGAAGACCGCCGCGTTGGCGTCGGTCATCTGGGTGTTGTAGGTGAGCCAGTGCCGGTAGTCAAGCGTGCCGGCCGCGCCCTGGTCGTGGATGGCGCGCAGCATGGCGACCGCTTCCTTCGTCCACACAGCCCACTGTCCGAGAAGCCCGCCGACGATGCGCAGCCGCGGCGCATCCGTCTCCTGCCCGCCAAAACTGAACTCGGTGACCAGGTCCCCGACGATGTTGTCGTCGTTGCCCGTGTAGAGCGCGATCTCTCCGCTCCGGCATGACTCGGCCACCGCGCGCACCACGTCCAGCGTCTTGTAGCGGTCGAACGGCGCGACCTTGATGGCGACGACGTTCTCAATCTCCACGAACTCGCGCCAGAAGCGGTAGGGCAGCACCTGTCCGCCCACCGCGGTCTGCAAATAAAAGCCGAATACCGGGATCACCTCCGCCACGCGCCGGCAGTGTTCGACAAGCTCCGCTGGCGATGCCTCTGCC
>DAOUHY010000331.1:0-1841 GCA_034428435.1 Caldilineaceae bacterium
CTCGCCACCGCGCCGGCCGTAAAATGGCCGAGAATGGCGTCACCGGAGCGCACGTGGCTCGGCCGCACGATCGAGAAGCGCAGCCCCGTCTCCCGCGCCGCCATCTTCGTGAACTCCTCACCGATCAGCTTGCCCAGCGAGTACTCCCCCATCGGCCGCTTCGGATGCCGCTCGTCCACCGGATGATACGCGCACGTAATAGTCTCCCCGTTGTTCGGAAAGACGCCCGACGAGCTCGTGTACACCATCCGCTCCAGCCGGTCCGCATGCCTGCCGCTCACCCGCGCAATCAGCCGGTCGATCTGCATATTATTGTCAAACTGCGGCCCCACGATGTTCGCCGTATGGATCACCGCATCCACCCCGGCCACCGCGCCCTCCACAAACGCCTCGTCCGTCAGATCGCCCGCCGCCAGCTCGATATCCAGCCCCTCCAGCCGTTCCAGCGCCGGGTCGTCCGGCAGCACCGTCCCCCGCACCTCGTGATTGCGCTCCAACAACTGCCGCACCAGCCGGCAACCCACCTGCCCGGCAGCCCCTGCGACAAGAATCTTCATAACCCCCCCTCTCTGGTTGCCACTAACACTGGCAGGCGGCAAAAGCGTTCAATCCTCCCACTGACTACTGACTACTGCCCTTCCAACGCCTCATTCAAATACCCGACCACATCCCGGAAAGAAATGATCCCCGCCGGCTGGCCGCTGTCATCCACCAGCGGCACATGGCGGAAGCCGTGAATCGACATCAGATTCAACGCCTGCGCGATCGGCAGGTCCGCCTTCAATGTCACCGGGTCCGCCGTCATATAGTCGGCGATCGTCGCCTCCGTCATATCCTCCACCAGCCCCGCCACCCGGTTCAGAACATCCCACTCGGTAAAAATGCCCACCAGCCGGTTCTCTTCGTCCGTCACCAGCATACAGCCGATGTTGTGCTGGTTCATCTGCCGCACCGTCCGCGCCAGCGAGCTTCGACTGCCAACCGAAATAGGCACCTTTGGCTTCAGTTCCGCCAGCGTACTCGTCACCAGTACATCCTGGAACTCCGAAACGACCTCTTCCGGCTTGTCCATCTCATCGATATACTCTTCATCCAGTCCCGTGATCGGCATCTCGTCGAACTCAGCCGACAGAGGCAAAAACTCTCTCTCCTCCGCCTCCTCCCTCTCCTCCACCGTCCACAGGTCCGCCGCCATGTAAAGCTGGTTCAGGTCGCCCGTTCCCCGTTGCGCCTGCGCCGTCTCCACCTGCCCCATCAGCTCGCCCGCGTAATCCGGCTTGCGCACGTCGCGGATCACGCCCATCGCCGCCGGGTAGTCCGGAAACTCCATGCTCCCCAGAATCGACGCCAGCGGTTTCGACGTCGCATCATGCACCAGGATCTCATCCAGGTCCACCTCGTCCAGCGACACGACCTCCGGTGTAAACCCGTTCAACCGGATCCCCTTGTCCCGGTCTTTCCCGAAGATCATATGCTTGCCGTGTTCCAGGTAGAGGATCGAGTTGTCCCGCGTCTTGCGGTCGCTCAGGTCCGTCCACTCATTCGGATTGAAGATCACGCAGTTCTGATAAATCTCCAGGAACGACGCGCCCCGGTGTTCCGCCGCCCGCTTCAGCGTCGCCGCCAGGTGCTGCGGATGCGAATCGATCGAGCGCGCCACAAACGTCGCCTCCGCCGCCAGCGCCACCGCGATCGGATTCAGCGGCTGCTCCACCGAACCCATCGGCGACGACTTCGTCACCGTCCCCGGCCGCGACGTCGGCGAATACTGCCCCTTCGTCAACCCGTAGATCCTGTTGTTGAAGAGGACGATGTTCAGATCGACATTGCGCCGGATCGCG
>DAOUHY010000332.1:0-29021 GCA_034428435.1 Caldilineaceae bacterium
ATGCCTGGTCCACGGAGACTACTTCCCAGGGAATGTCCTGTGTGACGAAAGAGGACTCTTGACGGCCGTCGTAGATTTCAGCCCGCTGACCCTGATCGGCGACCCACTGTTGGATCTGGCCGGCGCCTACTACTTCTGCCGCATCTACGACTTTGTAACCGAGTCGGACTACGAATTCTTGCGCAGCCAGATAACCGGGCGATACGGCTCCCACTGCTGGCAACGAATCGACCGCTATTACACCTTCTATAGCTTTCGTTTCAGCGACTGCAAGATCCCCGACAACCACACCTACCGCTGGTGCCTGCGCCGCCTGCGAACGCTCTAAGTCAACCTTTGCCGCCTTCAGCGCACGGCGGATGGTAACAATAGCTATCGCGAACCTTACGGCGGGTCATCTCTGCCAGCCGATAACGCCTTCGCGTTCGGCGTACCGAAGAGATGCAGTAGAAACACCCACACGATGAGCAGATCGGGCAGAGCGTAGGATGCGTCGATCAGGCCATGTCCTAACGCGGCCGCGACCGCGCCCAGCGCGCCGACGGCGATGGCATCTGCAGTCACCGCCCTCCAAAGCGAGCGAAGCCCCAGCCACAGCCAGGCCGCAGCCAGAGCGAGGCCAGGCAGACCTAGTCGTGTCCACCAGTCGAGAACGACGTTATGGGGATGGTTGAGGCTGGGGTCTCGCCAGGCAGCCGGCAGTATGTAGCCGCTCCGATAGCTGTAAAGAAAGTTGTCCGGACCGACCCCCAGCCAGAGATGATCCAGGGCCATCTGCACGCTGCTGCGCCAGAGACTGAGGCGAATGCCGGCCGTACCCTCAGGACGGAAGTCCAGGAGGCTGCGAAAACGTTCCGTACCCAGGAATGGGAGCAACCCCAGAACCATAGCCGCTGCCACGGCGGCCAGGCCCCAACCCCATCGTCTCGACAGTCCCAGGCCCGGCGCAGCCAGAAGGCGCCTCCCCCCGATGGCCAGAGCCAGCAACATCGCCGGCAGGCCAAGGAAGATCGCTCCTTTGCTGAAAGTCAAGAGAAGTGCCAACAGCTGAGGAATGGTCAGGAGAAGCGCGCAGCGTGCCGGCATCGGCGCACTCTTCCAGGACCCCAGGAGGGGGACTCTCTCTAGCCGCGTCGGAGTTTCCCCGTTTCTCTCGTTCCCGGCCTTCAACGTCTCGAATATACCCATAGCCAGACCCATCGCCGCAGTCCGCTCCAGGTATAAGCCCAGGTTATTGGGGGAACCGTAAAAAGCCCGTATCCGGTTGACGCCCTCGGCCTCGATGATGTTCTGCTCCGTGACGTACTGCCAGAGGCCGGCAGTAGCGACTACCGCCCCGCCCGCCAACCAGCAGAACGCGAGAAAGGTCCGAGCGGCACCGGGGTCGTCGTCTCGGCGCAACGTCTCGTGTAACAACAGCGCAAAGAGGCCGGCGCTGAGGAAGAGGGTGCGCCACTCGCGTAACGCCACACCTTCCTGCTCAGCCGCAACAGCGGCTACCAAGGCGAAAGAAACGAGCAGGAAGAAGACTCGGTGGCGCGCGTCAAGAGCAGTCGGCTGCTGTCCAGATGTCCGTTGTCGGCCCCGCAAAATGAAGAGCCTCGCCACTGTTAGGCTCAGGCCGCCGTAAACTCCGATTTCGATCAGATTGAGCGCCCGCCCAGGAAGGAAAGGCAGGGGATGCAGGTAGAAGGGAAGTCCAAAGAGGAGTGCCCCGGTCCATAGGACCGGTCGCCGCAGCCCTGCGACGCCGAGCATGACCAGCCCCGCGTCGGTGAGTACCCAGTTCTGGGCGACAATCCCAGTTCCTATCAACGCGATACCGGCAACGGCCATGCCGATTGCGTATTTCCATGGCACATCGGTGACCAGCCAGGCGAAACGGCGTGCCCAAATCTGCGCCATCCCACGACCTCGTCTGCCCTGTGGGGCGAGTGAGGCATTAGTGGCGCCTTCCCCAGACAGCCGTCTGGCCGCGAAAGCCCTTTCGAGAATCGGACCGGCGGAGGCGACGGCAAGCCATCCTCCGATCAGGGCCAGTAGGATAGCAGGCCACCGTGGCCGGGGAACAGCTGGCATCGCGTCCACAGCCACGGCCCGCAGGACGGTCTGGCCCCAACCGCGCCATACTTCGATTACGACCCGGTGAGGCCCGTCGTTGGAAGCCCTGTGAACGACAATCCACTCAGTAGCCGGACCGGCCTCGGTCTCCTTTTCCGGGGCAAAGAGAGGCAGGTAGCCGCCAGGTTGGCCGAGGCTGTCAGAATTACCCCAAAGAGTGGGTAAGCGGTTGGCGGGACGTCCGTCTACCGTCACGAAAATGTAGCCCCAATAGTCTCCCAAGGCTAACTGCAGTGCGAGTTCTCGGCCACTGTATTCGAAGGCCATCCGCCCCGATGGCTGCGTCCATGGCTCGTCCGGCTCGGTTGTGTCAGCCCCTTCGAAAGAGACGTGCCAGCCCGGTTCGAAAGCAAAGACCGGGCTGTCCATCGTTGAAACTGCGCCGCTGTCTAGCTTTTCCACAGTCGTGGCTGTGGTCGGACTACCGGCCTCTTCACCTGAAGTGACCAGCCACCCCGCGGCCGCAACTATAAAAAGCAGGGCCGAAACAAACAGGTAACTTGGCGACGCTGAAAGTCGAGCGGGCATGATAGAGACGATCCTATCACACGCTCAGGAATCAGTAGAACCGGGAGCAGCGAAGTCAACGCCAAAAGGAATGAAACTCTTTAAGCTGTAGCGTCGTCATAGTAGTTGTACAGAGATCTCCAGTAGTGGCACGGATGACTTGCGTTTCGAGGGGAGACTGCAATATGAAAGCGAAATTCTCGGCAAATACTGCCATTGGCCTGGTAGCGACGACATCCCTGATCCTGATTGCGGTATTCGTAGTCAGTACAGCGCAACCTGCGCCTTCAGCCATGGCCCGCGAGCAAAGGCTCACCGTCCCGAATACCCATTCGGTCACGGTTGTAGGGGAAGGCACCGTCAGCATCCAACCTGACATCGCCACGGCTTCAATAGGTGTGGAGGTAGTACGCCCTACGGTGCGAGAAGCCAGCGCTGCAGCCCGGTCCATTATGGAAAAGGTCCAGGCTGCCTTGCTGTCACAGAATATCAATGAGATGGATATTCAGACCAGACACTTCAGCATCTTTGCCGAGCGGTTTGGGCCGGGCGGAATGTTGAATGAGGACGAGGTTCGCTATCGAGTAGTCAATACGGTCTTCATCACGATCCAGGATCTGGAGAGCATCGGCGATGTGCTGGATGCGGCGATCGACGCCGGAGCGAACAATATCTATGGAGTCGATTTCAGCTTGGCGGATCCAGCTTCGGTAGAGTCAGAAGCCCGCGCAAAGGCGGTCGCAGACGCCTATGACAAGGCAGTAGACTTGGCCCAGCTCATCGGCGTAGACGTCGGCGAAGTAATGGGAATCAGCGAGATAATTGGCCAGGGCGGAGGCTTCTTCGGCGGGAACTTCTCAAGGATGGCAGCAGCCGAGATGGGAGGTGGCTCCGGTCCTATCAGCCCAGGTGAACTGAATCTGACAATGCAGTTGGAAATCACATACGAACTCCGCTAGGACGGACGGCAAAAGCCAGCCGCCTGGCTGCTGACACAGACACGTGCGGGCCCGATAGGACACTGTTCCCATTCGTTGTGTACAGTGCGCCTGGGCCCGTATCCTTCTCGCCCCACCCCACATCATGGGCGCAACCTGACGCTTGTGCATTCCTCGGCATTGCTCTGGTTTCTTCTCGAGAACTGTTCAGTATCTGAAACGCTTTCACGCCTCGTTCGGACCAACCTGGCACAGGGGTGCATTCCAAAATGGGGCCGAACAGTCGTATACCCCTGGAAGAAATCATGCCATCGTCAGTTCACTTTCCAACTGCCTGCAAATGAAGTGGTGTTTCTCACTACTCTCTACTCGCATTTGGGCGGTTGGGCCTATTCGGCCCTCCCTTGTGCGGGGGCTCCGCCCCCGCAACGCCCCCTCTCCTACAACATGCCTCGTCGACCGGGTGTCGACATTGGGGACGGGAGCCGAATCGAAAGTGTATAGCCAGACAACGTCCCGTCAGTCCCTTCAGATCCCCGTAGGTGCCGGCCTTGTTCCTGCCCTCGCACTCTCCCAAAAGTCAGCAAACAACGCCAGCCACCGTTGGCACTGATTCCCCGCCAGACTGTTCCCACCTCAAATCTGGGATGCACCCTGGCACAGCCACTTTTTTGACAGGCATGGTAGCGCCGAATATAATAAAGACTCTGTGCGTATACCGCCGAATGGTGGCATGCAAAGGAGACAAACATGGCTGAAGAGAAGTCGGACGCTAACCCTTTGGAAGACGCGGCGGCCAATTTAAGTGCAGATCTGGAGGGCAAACGGGTAGACTTGAAGAACTCCAGCGTTGACGGCGTTCAGGGAGGCCACGTCTCCATGGCAGACTCCGCGGCCAAGTCAGTCCGAGCTCAGGCACTGAACATGTCCGAATCCGCGGCTGGATTTGTGAGCACGAAGTCGCTGGACATGCGTGAAGCTGCGATTGGATTCGCCAGCAGCGAGCAGATCACCGTTAAGAGCGGGAATATTGGATTTCTGGCGACTGGCCGGTTGAAGGCAGAGGAGCTGTGCACTTGGCTGGTGGTTGCGGGCAAAGTGGAGGGCAACGTGAAGACAACACTGTCGCCCCTGTCCGCGTTGGCAGTGGGAGCAGGATTTGGCTTGGTAGTGGTGCTCTTTTCCAGTATCTTCGCACGTAATCGCCGCCGGCAATTGAAAGGCCCGGACAGCACAGAGAACTGAAATAGGCGCACGGCCATCAGTAGGCGAATATGGTTTCGCCACTGTCTTCGCCAGCGCACTCCACAGGACATAACTTTACGAACTGAAATACCTGCGCAATCTAGAGAAGAAGAGAGTCGAAGAAAGATGTCAGAACTTACTTTGAACGCCAACCCTCGCAGCCTCACTGGCCGCAAAGTGCGTCGGCTTCGCCCCGAGGGGATCGTCCCTGTCGTGATCTACGGGGGCGGCGACCCACCGCGAAACGCCCAGGTGGAGGGCGCCGAATTTGAAAGAGTCTTGCGCGACGGCGGCAATTCTCAGCTCGTGAAGCTCGAGTTGCAAGGCGAAGACTACAACGTGCTCGTAAGGGAAATCCAGCGCCACCCCGTGCGTCACAACCTCCTGCATGCCGACTTCTACACCGTCAACATGACCGAGACGCAGCAGGTAAGCGTGCCTCTGGTTACTGTCGGTGCCCAAGTCGTTAACGTCGACCTTGTGATGGTACAGTCGATGGATAGTGTGGAGATCGAAGCGCTGCCCGCCGATATACCCGCTCATATTGAGGTCGATGTCTCTCGTCTGGAAACTCCTGAAAGCCCTCCGATTACTGTCGCAGACCTGCCAAATATTCCAGGCGTACTTTACATTTCCGATGCGGATGAGCCGATCTGCAGTTTGATTCTCTCCCGCGCTGCAGTCAGCGAGGAGGAGTTGGAGGAGGAAGAAGAGTTGCTGGATACCGATGTCGAGCCGGAGGTCATCGGACGAGGCCGAGACGAAGAGGAAGAAGAAGAATAGGTTGTTCCCGCCAGGTTATCGAAAGCGCCGGCCACGGAGCCGGCGCTTTTTCGCGTGTTCCCTCAGTTGTACGATCAATTGTCCCGAATCTTAAGGAACTGTTTCCTCCGACTCGGAACATAGAGCAGATTGGCCCGTTTCGACTGCTACAAAGGCCGGCTCACTGCTCCTCTTCCGTGTCCTCGTCGGCTTCAAGATCAACCGGGGACGGGACTGCCAGAAGAGGACGCTTCAGGAACGGCATCGGATCTACGGCAACGCCGTAAATGCGCAGTTCCCAGTGAAGATGCTCCCCCGTACTGCGCCCCGTGGTGCCGACCAGCCCGATCGGGTCCCCGGCCTGTACCGTCTCCCCTGGGGCGACTAACGCCTCCTGCAAATGCCAGTACCCCGTAAACAGTCCCGCCCCATGGTCGAGAATGACGCTGATGCCCCGCACTGTCAAGGGCTCGGCAAGAGTGACAATGCCGTCCGCCGGTGCAATTACAGGACTGCCTCCAGGCGCAGCAAAATCCTGTCCCGTATGGTAGGAAAAGTACTGGCCAGAATTGTAGTCGCGACGGACTCCGTACGGGCTCGTAGTGGGAAAGGCTGACTGCAAGGGCAAGAGGAGCGGGCTGCGCCACTGAATCGGAGTAACTGTGCGCGACCAAACGGGAGTAAGGTAATCCAACTCCGCCTGCGAAATCTCCTGTTCGATCAAATCGTTTTTGTCCGCTGGCAACCTGATATTTTGATCCGCAAAAACCTGTCCCTGTACAAACACCGGGAAGGAACGCGAGACGGTGACGCCGCTCGTGGCCTGATAACTTAGGCTAAGAGAGTAAACCCCAGGCTCCAATGAGGCTGCAATCGGAACGTACCCGCCCCATACAGTAACTTCTCCTTCCGCCTCCTCTTTCCCTATGATCGCAAGGGGACGGATTCCCAACGGTGCACCGTTCCAAGACGCCTCAAGGGCGAGAGGCTTGTCCACTTCTGCCTCCAGCCAGCCAGCTTGACCCTGGACGATAGTTGTAGGGACATTCACTATCTGGACTGATCCAAAGGGAGTCGGTGTGGGAGCAGAATCTCGCATTAGCCGAACTGGTTGACCCGGGAACAGACGCGCGGCTGGCGTCGTGTTGTTGAGAATCGCCAACCGAAGATCCGGCAGACCCTCCCTTTCTGCAATCGACCGTATCGTGTCGCCAGGCCTCGCAATGAGAGTCCGGCGGGCGGCGCCCGGCGGGAGCAGAAGTATCTGGCCGACGTCTAGTGCATTCGGGTCGGTGAGCTGGTTTGTGGCCGCCAACACCTCCAGCGGGACGTCCAGTTCAGCAGCGATCGACGCCAAAGTATCGCCCTGTTTGACCACATAGGTGTAGCCTGGTGACTGCGCGGCGACTTGCTCCGGCTGTAACAAGACCAGAAGAGCAAAAAGCAAGAGACACGCCAGCAGGAGGCGAGAAGAGATTCTCTTCCCTTGCAGCGACTCGAAAAAGTCCAAATTGGCTGACTCTTGAAAACGCAACTGTACTTCCCTTGGCTAGGACCCGTATCTTGACGACCGGCTGCCCATACGCTCACACAGTCAAAGTTCGCGGGCAAAGTTGCGAGTGAAGTGCCGAACTGCTGTCATTCTCTTCCCGGTGCCACCTATTTCAGCCGACCTCATTGCCGGGTGCCAGCAACATACCTGGTTCTCCTCAGAGCAGTTACTCCGAACCGGGCTCGTATACTTCAGGCTTGAGAACGCCGATGTAGGGGAGGTTGCGGTATTTCTGGTTGAAATCCAGCCCGTAGCCGATGACAAACTCATTGGGGACGGAGAAACCGGTCCACAAGACTTCGATGTCTACTTCCCGCCTTGTCGGTTTGTCCAACAGAGTAACAACCTCCAGGCTGGCAGGATTTCGGGCGCTGAAGAGTCGGGTAAGATAGGCGAGGGTATGTCCGCTGTCAATGATGTCCTCGACCACCAGGGCGTGGCGGCCTTCGATCGGTTCATTCAGATCCTTCAGAATGCGAACTACACCGGAGCTCGTAGAGGAGGCGCCATAGCTGCTGGTAGCCAGAAAGTCCACTTCGTGCGGGATAGAAACTGTTCGCATAAGGTCGGCAATAAAGACGATACTGCCCTTGAGGACAGCAATCAATAAAAGGTCCTTTCCCGCATAACGCTCATTGATCTGACTGCCCAGTTCGCGTACACGGCCCTGAATCTCCTCCGCGGAGATCAATACGCGCTCAATGTCCTGACACAGCTGACCCTGCACGCACGCATCGGCACTCTCTTCATTCACCACCGCGACTCCTGGTGAGCGTTTTGCCATGTGCCACGTCTCCTGTTTTCTAGTCTATTCGATCGACGAATACAGTTGCGGGGTATCCAGCGCCAACTCCGCAGGCTGACCAACAAGCCTGGTATGAGTGAGGATCGTATCATTCGCTGCAGGGGCTACCAAATACGCCGCCATCCGGCTGGCACTTGCCTACGACAGCAAGTAATTCGCTGAGAATCATCGCTGTTGCCCCCCAGATGGTCTGATCCTGAATGGCGAAAAAGGGCACCAGCGCAGAACGATCGGCAAGCTGCCAGGCCTCCCTCCGCCGGTGTGCTGGGTCCAGAAGGGTGGCCAGCGGCACTTCAAGCAACTTAGCAACTTCGCTGGGATCAGGTCGAAAAACTGGCTTGGCGTTCAGTCGTCCTACGGTGGGATAGACTTCATAGTTACTGGGTCGAATGTAAAGATCGGTGAGCGTGCCCAGAACCTCTACATTCTGGGGCGCGACTCCCAATTCCTCGTGGGTCTCTCGCAACGCCGTCTCGGTCAGATCCCCGTCCCCTTCCTCGCTGCCTCCACCGGGAAATGCGACTTGGCCGCTGTGCGTCCCATCATAAGTGGGTCGCAAAATCAGGGGCACATGCAACCGGCCCCGAATGCTATAGAGCAGGACGAGCACACCGCTCTGGCGAGCCGGCTCATCTGGTCTGTCATCGGGGTGCCAGCCAGGTCGCGGCAGCGGCGCCATCAGTGCCTGAGCCGGGCGTCCCGGGAGTGGCGCGGCCAGTTTCCTCTGCAGACAGTCAAAGAAACCCTCTAAAGAAGCGTTCACAACTGTCCAGTTCCCCGTGGCGTGCAGACTGCGCTACGCTTGGTCGGACCGACGGGACTGAAAGACGATCCGTCCCTGCTCGTCCACTTCCCAACCATACTCATCAAGATAAATTTCGCGGTCGGGCAGGCTCAGACGGCGGGACTTTCGGTCGAAAGAAAACGGGACCGTACCATTCGCATCAATCAAGACGCCCGTGGCAAGCTCGGGATCGCGCTGGGTGAAGCGCATCGTAGTCTCCTCTTGGCGACCTACCCAGAGTACTACCGGACGCACGCTCATTGGCCGGCGGGCTCCCAGAACAGATGAAAGGCTCTGCTGCTGCCGGGCGTGATTCGAACGTTGTGAGCGATCTGATGTCCTCCCACCCAAACGACTCGCTCCCCGTCCAAAATAACGGGCCATCCCGAGCGAAGATAGCGCGGGACCTTGCGATCAGTGAAGTAGTCGGCCAGAGGTTTGCCATGGCCGCCCAGCCCCAAGGGCTCAAACCGCTGGCCCGCACGGGGCGTACTGAGACTGAGCTGCTGAACAGCGTCAGCGTCGATGTACGCCTCCCATTTGGAGAGTCTCCCCTCGCTCTGCGCCGGTAGCTGTCCTGGGGCACCGGTCAAATTCTCCGCCCACTCGTATCGCAGGTCCCGACAGTTCACCTCTTTGCAGTGCAGGGTCCAACGGTTTACAACGATCTCTCCTTCCTCAATCAACTCTCTGGCAGGATTGCTCGCCCGCCAGTTGCCATCCAGATAAGGATGCTCCGGCACAAATGGTGTGACGTCTCGATGGTGCAGGCTGAATGCGTCTTGCATTCGGGTCATCATTACGTCGGCGAACCAACTGTACGGGCCGCCGGAGCTGCTTTCATCACAGAGAGTACGTCGAAGGCGCTCAACAGCTTCAAAGCCGAGGTCGGTTAGGGGGCGCCCCAGCTCTCGAGCAGAAGCTCGCAGCGCCTCTCTCTGGTCGGCCGGACCCAGACCCCGGAAAGTATGCAGGTCGAAGACCTGCCGGTTGGCTACATTAGAGGAAGCTCCCCCAGACTTCGGCGACGAAGAGAGAAGCGAGGCTGACGCTTCCCCAATATCGCTTCTCCGTCTTGTCGCGTCCAGTGCCTTCTGTGTGTTGTGCCCCACCCGCTGCGCTTCACCCCTCATCACCGAGGCGGTTCTGCAAAGAGAAGCGATAATCCTTGGATTGAGCTCTTCAAGGAGCGGCAGTACCTCGTGTCGAACCCGATTGCGTAAGAATGCCCGGTCCTGATTGGACGCGTCTTCACGCCACGAGATATCGTTTTCCCCGAGATATTGCAAGATCTCTGACCGGGCGATTTTCAGCATCGGTCGGACCACTCGAACGCCGGGCACCGGCTGGTCTTGAAGAAGCAACGGCCTCACCGCCGGCATCCCAGCCAACCCGTGCACGCCACTGCCTCGAATCAGATTCATCAGCACGGTTTCAGCCTGATCGTTGGCCGTATGCGCCACAGCCACATCCACAGGGCAGCCTTCGACTTGCTGGTCGACAGCCACTTGGGCCAGAAACTGATAGCGAAATCTGCGCGCAGTCGCCTCCATGTTGCCCTTCTGCTTCAGCGCTCCCGACGACAATCTGGTTGTCTCGCAAGGTAAGTTCCAGCGTCTGGCCGTTCTAATGACATGCGCCTCGTCATCGGCAGACTCGGGTCGGATATTGTGGTCGAGATGGGCGACGACCAGATCAAGGTTCCAATCAGTGCGCACGCGCGTGAGCAGGTGCAGTAAGGCCATACTATCCGCGCCCCCGCTGACAGCGACCACTACCTTTGCGGCTCTGCCTTCATCTTGAGTCGGAGACGGGAAAAGACCTTCCCTGGCCCGCATCTGTCCAACCAATTCAAGCAGCCTCCGGTCGTTGTCCGACAGAGAGGCTTGATCAGGCTGTGTCTGGTCGACCTCGGAACGCTCTCCAGCATCCTGAGACCCCGAATACCTATGAGTTTCAACCAGGAGATCAACTCCCTTCTTCGCCATGCCCCAGCTAAATTTCCCCTGCAACTATCCCCGTGAAGTCTGCGGCTTCATGCCCTTGGCTACTTCCTGGTTCACCACAATAGCATAGCGGAGAGCGGCGGACTTTCGCAAAATGGATCGATGAATATGATGCTACGGTTATGTCACTTGTATTTTGTATCGATTTTGCCTATGGTATACTTGTATCGTTAAAGGTACTTCAAAAAAGGCAGCGGGCTGCCCGGCCGCCCGCCGCTGATCCGTCCCTGCAAGAAATGGAGACTTCCACGGAGTGGCAAACCCGCTAGACTGGCTGTTGGGGCTCTTTTCACTCGATATCGGCATAGACCTGGGAACGGCAAATACCCTGGTTCACGTGAAAGGCCGAGGGGTCATCATTGACGAACCTTCGGTGGTTGCTATCGACAAATCGTCGAAACGCCGTAATTCGGTCAAAGCAATCGGGCAGGAGGCCAAGGAGATGGTCGGCCGCACACCCTCACACATCGTTGCCGTACGCCCATTGCAGGACGGCGTCATCTCCGATTTTAAGATGACGGAAGAAATGATCCATGCCTTCATCGGCAAGGTTCATGGCAACCGGGCCTTCGGTACCGCCCGCCCACGCGTTGTTATCGGCATCCCTTCCGGCGTGACAGAAGTGGAGAAACGTGCTGTTCGAGACGCGACCGTCAGTGCCGGTGCGAGGGAAGCCGGCCTGGTCGAAGAGCCAATGGCTGCCGCCATCGGCGCAGGACTGCCGGTTACCGAATCCGTGGGCTCGATGATCGTCGACATCGGCGGTGGAACCACCGAAGTGGCTGTAATCTCAATGGGCGGGATCGTCGTTTCACGCTCAATCCGGGTTGCCGGCGACGAGATGAACGAAGACATCGTCAACTACAGCCGTCAGAAATACAATCTATTGATTGGCGAACGCATGGCCGAGCGAGTCAAGATTGAAATTGGCTCTGCGTATCCGCTGGAACATGAGCGGACCATGATCATACGAGGCCGCAATCTGATTACAGGTCTGCCCGAAGCGATCGAGATCAGTTCAGTTGAAATCCGGGAGGCTCTGACCGGCTCCGTAGAGGTCATCGTCGACGCGGTCAAGGATACGTTGGATGATACCCCCCCGGAGCTCGTTGCAGACTTGATGGAACACGGAATCGTACTGGCAGGCGGCGGCGCTCTTTTGCAGGGGTTGGCCCAGCGCATTCAGGACGAAAACCGCATGCACGTCTATGTTGCCGACAACCCGCTCTCCTCGGTCGTGCTGGGGACGGGCATGATCCTGGAGAAACCGGAGCACTACGCCGAAACGCTGACAACGATGCAGCGCAAGAGTACGATAAGGTAGTTCCTGGCTCGTGTAGGCAAGTCTTGTGTGCCACTATTTGAGTTAGCATCAAAAGGCCTATGCGTAACAGTGATCAACGCGGTTGGGGTAGTGTCAACTTTGGGCTCAAAATAGTCATCCTCACTCTCATGGCCGTACTGCTCCTGGCATTGCAGCAGACCGGCCGCCTGGGGACAGTGGAAGGGCTGGTCACCATGGTAACCGCGCCGGGCCAGTCCGGACTGTCGACTCTGACCAACCGCCTTTCCGCGTCCCTGACAAATCTGCGTAACTATCGCTCCCTCCAGCGGCGGCTAACCGAATTAGAACGCATCGTCGAAAGTCTGAGCGTCGAAAACCTGCGATTGCAGGAGGTAGAGCGCGAAAACCAACGCTTGCGAGAACTCCTGCAATTTGCCGAAACCAGGCCCAGCTTCGAATTGCAGGGCGGGCAGATCATCGCCCGCGTGATTGGACAAAACGCCACCAATTTCCTCAATGTGGCAATGATCGATCTCGGGGCGCGGCACGGCCTCAGAGTGGGAATGCCGGTGGTGAACGAGCAGGGCCTTGTAGGCCGGATCAGCGAAGTAACCTCTACAACGTCTAAAGTGTTGCTTATCACCGATCCTTCCAGCACTGTCAACGCCATCTTGCAATCGAGCCGGTTGACCGGGGTCATCAGTGGAAGGCCCGGCTCCTATCCGGTTATCGGCTTCCTTCCCCAGGGTACGGAAATCGGTGTTGGAGAGGTGGTTCTTACCTCAGGCATGGGCGGCACATTCCCCAAGGGAATCCATATCGGACAGGTCGTGGAGGTGTGGCAGCGGGACGTAAATGTATTTCAGGAGGCTGTTGTAAGGCCGACGGTGAACTTCGGCCAGCTCGAGGAAGTGATGGTCGTCACCAACTTCGACCCCTCTGAGTTTGTGCCGCTGCTGGATGCTCTGCCGGATCCGCCAGGAGAGACGAGTGACGAGTGATTGGCATCGCCTGGGACCAAGAGGAATCTCCACAAAAGGGAGGAACAAGGGCTCAATCTTCGGGACTCTCGGGGCACAGCAGGACGGTGTTCGGCAGGTTCGCGCAAGGAGGGCATTCACTTCTTCATTCTCCTCTCCTAACCTGGGTACTTCCTGGTTAATCGTTCCAATTCTCGGCGCAGCAGCCGTCGTTCAGGTCGTGGTCGTCCCGAAGTTGGCCGTACGGGGAGTCTACCCGGATCTTATCCTGCTACTTGTGATTGCCAGATCGCTAATTGCCGGCGCGCGCGGCGCAGTTTTCTGGGGTTTTGTCGGCGGGCTCTGGATGGATCTCCTCAGCGGGGGGGCAATCGGCGCCTCTAGTTTGGCCTTGATGGCAACCTCGTTTCTGACTGGAATCGGCCATAACGCCATTTTCCGGCGCAACTCCTTCGTACCCTTCATCGCGGCGCTGTCTGGCACACTCGTCTTCTCGCTGATCTACCTGGCCATTCTGGTCGGCGTCGGCTACAGATTCCCGCCCGGTCCGTTAGTAGTCAATCTGGTTGTTCCGGCCACCCTGTACAACGGCGCCGTGATGTTCCTGGCGACACCTATATTGAATCGTTTGCCTGAGCAAGCCACTTATCCGTAAGATCCGAATATCAGCGATCCCAAGGCACAAGAAGAGTTGTTCCCGGTTGCAGTAAACATTTATGGACGAACGCGCAGCCCACACGGCAACAACAACATCCATTATTGTCCGCCTAACGCTGGCGGCGACCTTTCTTGCTTTCTGTTTCCGTCTCTATTCGCTGCAGATCGTGAGCGGCGCATCGTACCAGGAACAGGCGGCCGTCAACAGATTGCGGGAAATCGACGCCCATGCGCCGCGCGGCGTCATCTATGATCGGAACGGCGAAATCCTGGCGCGCAATCGACCCAGCTTTGTCATTGCCGTCATCCCCGCCGATCTGCCCCCGGACGACCTCAACACCGACATCGATGAACAGCGTATCGCACTGGAGAGGCTGCTGGCCGTGCTGGAGGCAAACACGGACCCGGAGATGGCGATACGCATTGCCGAGGTGATGTTTCTACACCTGGGCCGGGAGGATTTCAGGAATACGGTCGAATCCGCGGGGCTCAGCCTCTCCTTCCGACTCGTCGACTTGGAAGTCCTGAAACTGGATGACGAAGGTCGCGAAGTCCTCGAGGAAGTTCCGACGCTGATTCCAGACCTCTCTGAACCGCTCCCTGTCGGTGGGCTGCTCGCGCTACTGGAGCGCGCTGTGGCCTTGGGAACGCAAGGTAGTTCATTCAAGCCGATCTCGGTTTTGGACCTTGTGGATCGCGAGCGAGCTTTTCAGGTGGCAGAGGAAACCTACCAGTTGCGCGGCGTCCAGGTACTGCAAAAACCCGTTCGGGAATACCCTTACCGGGAACTGGCGGGCCACGTGCTGGGCTTCTTGGGGCCCATCCCCAAACTGGCTGCCGACAACTACAAGGCCAGAGGATATGACGACCCGAACGAACCGGTCGGCCTGAATGGACTGGAGTACACCTACCAGGACTCCCTGCGCGGTCTCCCGGGCAAGAGACTTGTCGAAGTGGATATTTTGGGTCGAGAAAGTCGAACCATCAACATTGTCCGGGAACCCGAACCCGGACTGAATCTGAATTTGAGCCTTGACATCCGTTTGCAGGAAGTGATGCACAATGCTCTCGCTCGCCAACTTGAAGAAACAGGCGCCCCGCACGGGGTCGCGCTGGCAATGGACCCCCGCAACGGAGCGATGCTGGGGTTGGTCAGCCTCCCCAGTTACGACAACAACATCTTCTCAGAAGGACTGGGAGAGGAGTATCAGGCACTTGAAGTGGAAGATGACACGCGGCGCCCGCTTTACAACTATGCCATCGGCGGACTTTACCCGCCCGGCTCAACTTTCAAGCTGGTTTCGGCCACAGCCGCTCTCGCTGAGAATGTGATCACGCCTTATACGACCCTTGTGGATCGAGGGCCGATCTACCTCCCAAATTACTTCTTCCCAGACGATCCCACCCAAGCCCAGGAATTCGTAAGCTGGAACCACAAGCTCAATATCTTGCACGGGACTATGACCATCGTCGAGGGGCTCGGCCTTTCCAATGACATATTCTTCTACTATCTGGGCGGCGGTTACCCTGATTTCATGGTGGGATTGGGGAGCGAACGCATGGCTAAGTGGATGCGGCTCTTCGGTTACGGAGAGGTTACAGGCGTGGACCTGCCAGGCGAGGTCCGGGCAGTCGTTCCGGACGAACAGTGGAAGAGGCTGACAAAAGCTGAATCCTGGACGACCGGTGACAGTTACAATACGGCCATTGGCCAGGGCGATGTCTTGGGCACACCAATGCAGGTCCTGGTCAGCACCGCCGTGGTCGCCAACGGCGGCCATGTGGTCAAACCCCAGTTTGTGCAGGAAAAGGTAGACACGCAAAACCAGGTACAGTGGCAATACGAACCGGTAATTGAGGAGCGCGTGCCGGTAGACGCAGGCCTGCTTGCCTTCGTACAGAGGGGGATGTGGCATGCGGTCAATGGAAACTATGGGACCTCCCCCAATAGTCGCGTCGATGGCGTAACGGTCGCCGGCAAGACGGGCACGGCAGAGTTTTGCGCCTATGATCCGGAGATCCAGGACTGCACCGATCGCGACCACGAAGGGAACCTTCCTTTCCACGCCTGGTACACCGCCTATGCACCCTATGATGACCCTGAGATCGTTGTCACAGTGTTTGTTTACTCAGGAGGAGAAGGATCGGCCGTAGCCATCCCTGTCGCGCAAGAGACTCTTCACGCCTGGTTTCACGATCTGCGACCCTAGCGCACGCGCCGATAATGGGTTTTCGTTGCGTCGCGCGACCTGCAGTGTCGGCTTTCACTTTCCGCCTATAGATCTGAACTGGTGCCCGCGACCGCTTTTCAACTATTTTACATAAGGATCGAATGAGTACTCGCAGCTTTTCCTCGACGAGGGGCAGGCTTTCCTCCAGGCCGGACGTTCGTATCAAGGGCCGGGGAGGATATACCGTCGTAGATGTGGCAGACGACAAGGGCGCGTGGGCGGAAGTCGTCGACTATCTTGCACGTCATATCTCACAGGCCGATGGCTTCTTCCGAGACGAGCGTATGTCGCTGGCAATTGGCGACAGGGCGGTCACTGCAGACGACCTCCAGGCAGTAAATGAAGTTCTGGAGGAACAGAATATCGTTCTGGTGTCGCTGCACACGGGCAATCGCGGCTCCTTTCAGGTAGCCAAACAGTTGGGGCTGGACGTCATTTGGGAAGGGGATACGCCGCCGCCTGTAGTCAGATTGGAACGCAAGCACGTCAGAAACGGAGAGCGTTTTCCCACCCAAGAAGCGCGCGGGCTCTACCCGGCCTCTCTTGGGGAAGACGGTGGCCTTCCGCCTGGCCCCGACTTTCACGCGACACCGTTCGAGTCGCTGGCCCAAAGAGCGGTCGGTACCGAAAGGGAAAGTGAACAGGCTGCCGTCACACCCTGGGCGGACGAACCCAGCGTAGAATCCGCACCCCCGCCGTACATCTACCGGGGCAATCTCCGCTCCGGCCAGTCGATTCGTCACGCTGGTTCTGTCGTCATTCTGGGCGACGTCAACCCGGGTGCGCAGGTGATCAGCGGCGGCGACGTACTGGTTTGGGGTCGCCTGCGAGGAACTGTGCATGCAGGCGCCATGGGAGACAACCGTGCCATCGTAGCCGCACTTGATTTTGAACCTGTGCAGATGCGGATTGCCCGCCACATTGCCATGACGCCAAAGAGTGCATCCAGCAATCCCGGCTACTGGTTCTGGAAACGGGAAAGCAGCGGCAGGCCCGAAGTGGCCAGAGTCATCGATAATCAAATAGTTGTGGATCCCTGGGATGCAAACAGGTGAAACAGTGAGGGGCGATCTATCGCCCACCGTCAATGCAACCCCGGACCATCGAAACGCCGATGCGGACGGGGGCCTCGTCCTGACTTTGACGTCTGGCAAAGGAGGAGTGGGAAAGACGACAACCGCTGCCAACCTGGGTACGGCTCTGGCGATGGCAGGTCAGCGGGTGATAGTTGTTGACGCTGACATTGGCCTGAGAAACTTGGACATCGTAATGGGATTGGAGAGCCGGGTTGTTTACAATCTGGTTGACGTAATCGAGGGGCGTTGCTCCCTGCATGAATCCCTCGTGCCCGACAAGCGCGTAGATGAACTGTACCTCTTGCCGAGCTCCCAGACGCGGGACAAAACTGCAGTCGCACCCGACCAGATGATGACCCTCTGCGAGGAGCTGCGTGCAGTCGCGGATTTTGTCCTGGTGGACTCCCCCGCCGGCATCGAATTGGGCTTCCAGAACGCGATTGCCGCCGCTTCGGAAGTGATAATAGTGACAACGCCCGAAGTCAGTGCCCTACGGGATGCCGATAAAGTCATTTACCTGCTGGAGCGTGACTTGAACACACAAGCGCGTCTCATCATCAATCGGTACAATCCTCGTCTGGTGCGGCGGAAAGAGATGATCACCAGGGACGACATCCTGAGTATTTTGAGTATAGACCTCTTGGGAATCGTGCCTGATGATGATCAGATCATAGTTTCCGCCAACAAAGGATGGCCCGTTGCCCTGGATCGAAAAAAATACGTCAGCCGCGCCTACCACAATATCGCCCAGCGACTGCTGGGTTACAATGTCCCGCTGATGCATTTCCAGGAAGTCAGCTGGCCGGAGCGTCTTCGGCGTCTCCTTGGTCTGTAGCTGGCGACCACCCGAACAACCGATGATCAGACACTTCGACCGACCACTCTTCTTTGCCGTCTTACTTCTGTGCGGCATTGGAATTGCCATGACCTACAGTGCCACGAGCACGAACGTAGCGCTGACCGACTATTGGCAAAGGCAACTCTTTTTTACGATGCTCGGCGCAATCGCGCTGGTTACTGCTGCGCTCTTTGACTACCGACATCTGGAACTGCTGGCCCAACCAAGCTACTTCCTGCTCATGGTCTCGTTGGTGGCAGTCTACTTCGTCGGCGAAGTCAAGAACGGGGCCCAACGCTGGCTGAACCTGGGTATCGATGTACAGCCTACCGAGGCCGGCAAATTCCTGCTGATTGTTTTTTTCGCGTGGTACCTCAGCCGCTTTCAGGACCGTATTCATAGGCTCCCTTATCTGTTTGTAGCCGTTATTCTTTTGCTCTTTCCACTAGTGCTGGTTTACATCCAACCGGATCTGGGAATGACCGTTACACTGGCGTTCATCTGCGGCACGTTGATTCTTATCAACGGTGTCCGGTGGATGCACATCTTCCTGGGCGTGGCGGCCGCGGCGGCTGCTTGGCCGCTCTTGAGGGGAACCCTGCAGGACTACATGTTGAGACGGATTGAGGTCTTCCTCGATCCGGCCTCCAACGTCGACGCAGCTTTCAGTGTACAACAGGCACTGATCAGCATCGGCAACGGCGGCTGGATAGGATTGGGTTGGGCCGAGGGTACGCAAAACCGTCTGCACTTTTTGCGTGTCCGCCATACAGATTTCATTTTCAGCGTCATCGCCGAAGAGTTGGGCTTTGTAGGCACAGTCATGGTTCTGTTGCTGTTATTCTTCGTAATCTGGCGACTGGTCCGCATTGCTGACCTGGCCCAAGACCAGTTCGGACGACTCATAACCTTTGGAGTTGCCTCACTGATCTTCTTCCAGACCTTCGTAAACGTGGGGATGAATCTGGCTATCCTGCCCGTCACCGGCATGACGCTGCCGTTCCTGAGCTACGGCGGAAGCAGCTTGGTTTCAATGATGGTGGCTGTGGGGTTGGCGCAAAGCGTTGTCATGCGCCATCGCAAGATGGATTTTGCGTAGCTGTAAAATTCTGCGACTGCAGGTCGACGCAGGGAGGCAGGCCGCGGGTTACTGGCCCAGCCCCCTCAGCAGGTCTGCCCAAAGCCCTGGTTGCAGGCCGATAACGACAACCGCAAGGACCGAGACGACAACGACAAAGATCGAAGAGCGTGAAGCGGGAACCAGGACCGACTCCTTCTCGCCTCCGATTTCTGCAGGTTGCTGGAAATACATCGCAACGACGACTCGCAAATAGTAGTAGGCGCTGATGGCGCTGTTCAGGACCCCAATCACCACCAGCCAGGCCCAACCAGCCTCCACGGCCGCCTTGAAGACAAGGAATTTACCGAAAAATCCGGCCAGCGGTGGAATCCCACTCAAACTGAGCATGAAAATAGCCATTGCCGCGGCCAGAACCGGGAACCTATCGGCGACGCCCGCCAGTCTGCTCTGCTCCAAGTCATTTTCATTCCCAAACTGCTTGTCGAAGCCAATTACTACTGTAAACGCGCCGATGTTCATGAACGCGTACGCGAACAGATAAAAGGCAGCGGCAGACGAAGCTGCAACTGTCCCTGCCACCAGGGCGATGAGGATGTTACCGGCGTGGGCGATGCCCGAGTAGGCCAGCATCCGTTTCACGCTGCTCTGGCGCAAGGCCGTCAGGTTGCCTACCGTCATGGTCAGGACCGCAAGAATCGCCAGGGGCGTGGCCCACTGGTCATGATAGGAGGGCAGGGCGGTCATCATCAGCCGGAAGAATCCGGCGAAGGCCGCGGCCTTTGTGCCCACGCTCATGAAGGCCGTCACCGGGGTCGGCGCGCCCTGATACACGTCCGGCGTCCACATGTGGAATGGGACAAGGCTCACCTTGAAGCCAAACCCGACCAGCAGGAGCGCGATTCCGGGCAAGACAAGAGAGGGGTTGCCGCCGCCCGTTGCCAGGGTTTCATGAATCCGGGCGAAATGAGCGCTGCCGCCGGCGCCGTAAAGCAGGGCAGAGCCGTAAACGAAAAATGTGCTGGCGAACGCGCCCAGGAGAAAGTACTTCATGGCAGCTTCTATGCTGCGGGGATTATCCCGATAGAAGCCGCTGAGGATGTAGAGTGCCAGCGAAAAGATCTCGAGGGCAATGAATAGGACGATCAAGTTGGTAGCCGTACCCATCAACATCATGCCGATAACTGCCAGCAGATATAAGGAGTAGAAGGCTCCCCCTTGTCGTTCAACCGCCGGGAAGTTGTTGCGACTCAGCAAAACACCCAATACGCCGGCAATTAGGATGACCAACCGCACGCTTAGCGCAAAGCCGTCAGATACGGCCCCGTCCAGATATTCGACCGGCGCCCTGCCCCAAATCATCACAGACGCGCCAATTCCCAACAAGAGGATGATAATCGACAGATTGGCCAGCAACTGAGCGCCATTCTGCCCGCGGCGGCCGATGTCGACCATCATCAGGACCATCACGCCAACTGCCAGAACAAGCTCCGGCAATAGAACTACAGCGTTATCAAAGAGAAGAGCGGTATCCATAGTCGTCAGCGGATCCTGGTCAATGAACCATTGCCATGAGTTAGTGCCGGTACGGAGCTGCTGTCCACGACCCACTCGTCACCAACTACTGGTGTCTGGACAACCTCCAGCGCAGCCACAGAGGGATTGATCTTGTCCAGGAAGAAATTTGGCGCCAATCCGATTACAAAGAATAGCAGCACAATTGGCAGCAGCTGACCAATCTCAGCCCAGTTCAAATCGGGCAGCTTTCCCTTGAAATTGGCGGGATTCGTCAACTCGCCCTGAGCCACTTGCCTGAACGCATGCAGCAGATACCAGGCGGCCAGGATGACGCCGGCGGTGCCGAGGACGGCAAAAAACGGTGAACTCTTGTAGGTTCCCAGCAAGATTGTGAATTCGCCGATGAAGCCGTTCAGTCCGGGAAGGCCCGCGCTGCTCATCGCTACAACCAGGAAGAAAAACGAAAAGATCGGCACACTGGCCCAAAGGCCGCCGTAGTCCTTCAGCAGCCGCGTGTGGCGTCGCTCGTAGAGCATCCCCACCATCAGGAAAAGCGCGCCAGTGCTGAGACCATGGTTGACCATCTGCAGAACCGCCCCGCTGATGCCCTGCTCATTCAGGGCGAATATCCCCAAAACAACGAAACCCATGTGGGCCACTGAGGAGTAAGCTACCAGCGACTTCAGGTCCCGTTGCGCAAGAGCAACGAGCGCGCCGTAGAGAATACCGATAACTGCCAGAATCGATATGAGCGAAGCGTAGTCGGCGACCGCCACAGGGAACAGCGGTAAGGCGAAACGCAGAAATCCGTACGTACCCAGCTTCAGGAGCACACCGGCTAATATGACCGAGCCGGCAGTGGGTGCCTCAACGTGTGCGTCGGGCAACCATGTGTGAAAGGGAAACAGCGGGACCTTTATGGCAAAGGCAAGCGCAAACGCCAGAAAGGCAAGCTGCTGCAATCCCGGAGGCAGGCCGGCTTCCTGCAACGCGAGCAGATCAAAAGTGCCGGCATTGAAATAGAGGGCGAGAATTGCCACCAGCATCAGCGCCGATCCTGCCAGCGTGTACAGGAAAAACTTGATGGCGGCATATATCCGATTCTGACTGCCCCACTTGCCAATCAGGAAGGCCATCGGAATCAGGCTGAACTCCCAGAATACGTAGAACAGCACCAAGTCCAGGGCCAGAAAGACGCCCAGCACAGCCGTCTCCATCAGCAACATAAGTGCAAGGTAGCCGCCAAGATTCTCCTTGATATGCTGGTTGCTGAAGGCCACCGCGATCGGCATCAGCAGTGTTGTCAACAGGACCAGCCACAGGCTGATCCCATCCACACCCATATGGTAGTAGATGTTCAGGTCCGGCATCCAGGCATAGCGCTCAACAAACTGCATGTCCGGGATCTCTTGCCAGCCGGGCAGCAGCAACAGGCTCACCACGAAGGTGGCGATCGTTGCGCCGAATGCCAACCACTTCTTGAGGCTATCGCTCGGAGCCAGCAGAACGACGATGGCGCCGACTACGGGCAGAAATGTTAGGGTCGAGAGCATAAAGACACCAGTGAATTATCGCTAACTGATGGTAGTCACCTCGGAGCCAGAAACTCGCAGCGCTTCTAGCCTCCAATCACAAACCACAATAGAAGGGCCGCGACACCGCAGAAAAGACTCAACGCGTATGTTGGTACCAATCCGTTGTGGACCTTGCGCAGGGCGCCGCCCAACGACAGATTTGCCTGGCCGACGAGATTTACCGCACCATCAACGACGCCTTGGTCCACGACACGGCTGAACCAGTTGGAGAGTCCAAGCAGGGGTCCGACTAACCAAGCAGCGTAAATCTCATCCACATACCATCTGTTGCGGGCGATGGGTTCCAGCGGCCTGACCAGCCCTGTTATTCCCGCGGACAACCTACCGACACTGGAATTGGAACTTTTCAGATAGCGACCGTAGGCTAGTCCTACGCCCGCCAGCGCCACAACCGCGCTGACCGCCAACAGCGCCAGTTCCATGGGAACGCTTGCATGGAATGCGGGCTTGCCTACGGTCGCTTCCAGGTAGTGTTCCATGGTGAGCAGAAACGGCAGGTTCAGAGCCCCACCAAATACCGCCAAGGCCGCAAGCACCCAAAGCGGCCTGGTCATAACCGCTGGGCTTTCGTGCGCGTGCCCGTGTATGTGTTGATCCCGCGCTTCGCCACAGAAGGCCATGAAAACGGCTCGAAAGCTGTAAAACGCTGTGAGAAGGGCTGTGAAAAGGCCGACCAGATACAGAAGGATGTTGTGATTGGCGGCATGCAGCAGGATTCCATCTTTTGAGAAGAATCCGGACAGCAGTGGAAAGCCTGCCAAAGCTAGTGCGCCTATCACAAACAGAAGGTAGGTCGTTGGCATCTTGGCGCGCAGATTGCCCATCTTGCGAATGTCCAACTCGCCGCCGGGAAGGCCGTGCATGACGTTGCCGGCCGCGAGAAACAGCAGCGCCTTGAAGAAGGCGTGCGTAACCAGGTGAAAGATGGCAAATGCATAGGCCCCCACTCCGACACCCAGCATCATGAAGCCCAATTGGGAAATCGTTGAGTAGGCGAGGATCTTCTTCAGGTCAACCTGCGTCAGCGCGATCGACGCCGCCAGCAGCGCGGTCAGACCTCCCACCCAGGCCGCGAGGCTGCCCGCCATCGGTGCAAGCTCCCACAGAAAGTGGGTTCGTGCCACCATGTAGATGCCTGCCGTCACCATCGTGGCTGCGTGGATTAGCGCCGAAACCGGCGTAGGGCCCGCCATCGCGTCCGGCAGCCAGACGAACAAGGGCAGCTGGGCGCTCTTTCCGGTCGCAGCCAGAAGAAGCAGCAGGCAGATGGCGGTCGCTGTGCCGGCCGTCAACGCACCGGCTCCCTGAGATACCTCCTCGAAAACAACTGACCCGACGCCGGTCCAGATGAGAAACACAGCCAGCATCATGCCGAAGTCACCGATCCGGTTGACCAGAAACGCCTTCTTGCCTGCATCTGCGTAGTGGCCATAGGACTCGTCATGGCGGTCAAAATAGAAGCCAATCAGCAAGTACGACGCCAACCCTACGCCTTCCCAGCCAACAAACATCCCCACGAAGTTGTTGCTCAGGATCAGCACCAGCATCGCCAGGATGAAAAAGTTCAGATAGACGAAGAAACGCTGAAAGTTCTGTTCGCCGTGCATGTAGCCGCCGGCGTAGATGTGGATCAGCGCGCCCACCCCGGTTACGACCAGGGCCATCGTCACGCTGAGCGGGTCAATCAGCAGTGCCGCCGGCGCATGAAAGCTCCCAATGGTGATCCAGTCCCACAGATGGACGGTTGCCGTGCGCTGATGCGCGTCCAGTCCCGACAGACCAAAAAAGAGCCCCAGACTGACGACGAAAGACAGGACCACCGCGCCGGAAGCAACGACATGGATTCCCCGTTCCCTGAGTCTGTCTCCGATGAACAGATTTATCAGCGCGCCCAGCGCTGGGAAAACCAGAATTAGCCAGGCTAAGTCCAACATACATTCCTCATAGCAGCTCTCTGTCGGCCGATTTCGGCTCTGGCGTGCGGAGCAAGAACGAAATCACAATTAAAGTGAAACAAGAGATTAGGAATTTGAAGTCACCACTTCAGCAAATTGATTTCATCGATATTGATGCTCTCACGATGGCGAACATTGGCGATCAAGATTGCCAGGCCGACTGCAACTTCTGCCGCGGCGACTGCCATGATCATGAAGACGAAGATCTGCCCTTCGAGATTGCCCCACTGGCGGGCGAGGGCGATCAGTGTCAGGTTCACGCTGTTGAGCATCATCTCAATGCACATGAAAATGATGAGGGCGTTGCGGCGCAGCAGTACACCGGTGGCGCCGACGGTAAAGATTAAGGCAGCCAGGACCAGGTAGTAGCTTGTCTCTACCATTATTCGTTTGCCTTGAGGGACGCGATGCCTTCGCCTGCGCCTTCCTGCTGGCGTCCCAGCACAAGAGCGCCAATCAGCGCAACAAGCAACAGAAGAGCGATCAACTCAAAGGGAAGCACATACTTTGTAAACAGGGCGGTCCCAACAGCCTTTGGCGTCCCGCCTTGCAGGAGCGCCGCAGTTTCTTCCGTTGGGCCCATCATTCGCGAAAGGGCACTATAGGATACCGTCAGGAGTAAGATTGCCCCCAGCGCGATACCCACAGTACGACTCCAAGCCCGCTGCGCAGCGCTGAAGTCGTTCGTATCTCCCCCGATAAGCATAATTACAAACAGTATCAGGATGACAATTCCCCCGGCGTAAACAATCACCTGTGCCGCCGCCAGGAACTGCGCATCCAGTGTGATATAGAGAACTGCCAAGGTGGCGAAGTTGGTAAGTAGAAACAGCGCGCTGTGTACCGGCTGGCGGCTTGTTACCACGCCCAACGCCGCCGCCAGACTGACAGCGCCAACAAGCAGAAAAAAGAGCAGCGACCAGCTCATGAAAGATTACTCCGGTCGAATGATGACCTTGGGCATGCCTGGATTGAGAAGTTCCTCTTTGGTCAACACGAAATCCTTCCGCTCGTAATTGGCCATGGCAAAGTCGTGACCGAGGACAATGGCTTCCGTAGGGCAGGCCTCTTCGCAGTCACCGCAGAACACGCAGCGCAGCAGATTCAGCTCGTAAACCTTGGCGTGCCGCTCGCCCGGCGAGAGCGGCGCATCCGGGTCGTTCTCTGCCGCCTCCACGTAAATCGCTTCAGTGGGACAGGCGGCTTCGCACAGGCAGCAGCCAATGCATCGCTCCAACCCGTTGGCATAGCGCCGCAGTTCATGACGGCCGCGAAAGCGGGGGTAGATCGGAATATCCTCGTGTGGAAACTCCACCGTAACCGGCCTCTGGCCCAGGTGCTTGAGTGTCACACCCATCGCCTTGCCGATTTCGGCAGCACCTTTTAAGAATTCACCCAACTCCATTGAAATCCTCTTTCCCCTTCGCTTCTTACTTCAGGAATACTGCCAGGACTGCCGAAACGCTCACATACGCCAGGCTAAGGGGCAACATGAACTGCCAGCAGAACTTCATCAACTGGTCATAGCGTGGACGACCGATGCTGGCCCGTACCCAGACGAAAAGGAAGAGCAGAACTACGACCTTGATCAAGAGATATATGGGCCCCAGCCAGATATACTGCTCTGCGAAGGGACCTTTCCACCCGCCAAAGAAGAGCGTCGCCATGATGGCACTGGTGGAAATCATGTTCACGTACTCGGCGATGAAGAACAGCGCGAACTTCATGCCGCCGTACTCGGTCTGAAATCCAGCCACCAGTTCGTTCTCGGTCTCCGGCAGATCAAAGGGACTGCGGTTGGTTTCGGCCAGGATACAGATGAAGAAGAAGGGAAACGCCAGCCACAACCAGATCCATTCCCACCAGGGACGGTAATTCTCAACCAGATCCACCAGGCTGAAACTCCCGGCCAATATAAGAATGCTGACCAGAAAGAGACCCAGCGGCAGTTCGTAGGAAACCATCTGTGCAGAAGATCGCAGCGCGCCGAGCAGCGAATAGTTGTTGTTGCTGCTCCACCCTGCCAGTATGATGCCGTAGCTCTCGATCCCCGCCACCGCCAGTATCCAGAGGAAGCCGATATTTACGTCAGCGATGGCAGGGGTACCTTTGGCGATCGGAATAACCGCCCAGATGATCAGCGCTGGCACGAGGGCCAGCGCCGGCGCCAGCAGGTAAACCGGCTTGTCAACGTGATTGGGGATGATCTCTTCTTTGAAAAAGGCCTTCACTGCGTCGGCGGCCGGCTGCAGAAGCCCGAACTTGCCCGCCCGGTTTGGGCCGTAACGCACCTGGAAACGGGCCAGCAGTTTGCGCTCAAACCAAGTCAGGTAGGCGAAACCGGTAAGCAGCACAAATATCAATATCAGCGCGCGGATGGCCGGAAAGACCAACAGATTTAGCCAGTCCATTTAACGCCTTTCGACTTTGACTCGCTGGGTAAAGCTGCCGTTGAGTAGTGCGCCTACCGGCGCGCCGGGAAGACTCTCCGGTATCCAGGCGCAGCCCGCCTGCACCTGCGCGTCGACAGCCACTGTCAGTTCCAGGTTTCCTTGCTCGCTCACCACAGTGACCGCACTACCCGCGTCCAGGCCGAACGCTGCCGCATCGGCAGGATTCAAGGTGACCGTGGCGCCATGGGCCATGCCGTGCATCTGTTCAGTCAGGCTGAAAAGCGTGCCGCCGTCATAGAGGACAGTGCCGGTGACGAGGTTGAGAGGATATTCAGCGTCGCCAGACGCGGTTTCTGATATTCCATCTAACGTCCGCCCGGCGGAAGCACCGGAAACTGGAGCGGAATCGGCGTCCCACTGGCGGCCCTGGTCTCCCAGTGCCTCCCACGTCAGCCCCGCATACGCCGGGACAGCTCGAGCGATCTCGGCAGTCACACTGTGAGCGTCGGAAAACGGCCAGTGTGTGCCCATCTGCTTGGCCAAGTGCGTAAATATCATCCAGTCCGGCGCCGCCCTTGACTTTGGATCGTTGACCGCCCTGGGCGCCCTCTGCACGCGACGCTCCAGATTGGTGTAGGTGCCGTCGCTCTCCGCCCATCCCTGGGCGGGCAGTACGACATCCGCCTTATGAGCAGTCGCGGTCGGCAGCAGATCGGTGACAACGAGAAGATCCAGCTCCTCTAAACTGGCCGACCAGTCCGGGGACTCGGTAGCAGGGTTGGCGCCGTTCACGAAAAGGGCCCTCATTTCCTGGCTGTCCAGCATCTGCTTGTAAGTGTAGCCTGGAAAGGTGGAAAGTTCGCATCCCCATAGCGCTTCCAACCTGGATCTGGCGTCGGCGTCATCCAGTGGGAACTGGCCGGGCAAACCGTCCGGAAGCATCCCCATATCGCGGCAACCCTGCGCGTTACCGTCTAGGCCGACATAGGCCACTCGTGCCCCCTCGCCGACCGCATGGGCCAGCTGTTCCAGTCCGTCACGGACACCGGGTCCGTTCTCTCCCCGCGCTGCCATTGGCCCGTAGACGATGAGGGAACTCTCGCTCTCCATCAGCAGTTTGGCCGCGGCCCGTATCGCTGGCTCTTCGTCGGACTCGTCGGAACCCTGAACCGCCTGCAGAAGGCGGCTTACAAGTAGGGACTCGCCTCCCGGCAGGTAGGCCAGATAGGGGCCGCCATATCGTGTCAATTCGATCTTGCGGGCATGGGCGATGATCAGTTTGGCGCCGCCTCTGAGGATGGCTCTCTTCAGGTGCAGATCCAGAATTGGCAGCTCTTCGCTTGGATCCAGACCGAAAAGCATGACCGTATCGACCTGAGGATCAGGCCCGTACTGCGGTTTCATCAACTCTACCAGTGCTGGTAATCCAGTCGGCAGGGCCGCGACCTCCCCGCCATCGCGGTGGTCGATGTTATTTGTCCCGATCACCGCGCGCATGAACCGCTGCAGCGCGTAGTTGCTCTCGTTGCTGATCTTGCCGCTACCGATAGCCCCGATGCTGTCGGCCCCGTACTTTTCCTTAATGCCGGTCAACCGGTTGGCTATGTAAGCCAGCGCCTCGCTCCACTGCACAGCAACCAGTTTGCCGTTCTTGCGCAACTGCGGTGTGGCCAGCCGGTTCTCGTCGTTTACCCAGGCGTGGGCAAAGCGGCCCTTGTCGCAAATCCACTGGTCGTTGACCTGCATATTCTCGCGGCCGACAATGCGCCGCAGCTGGTGAGTGCGGCTATCCAGGCGTACATTGCAGCCCACCGAACAGTGCATGCAGACGCTGGGCGTCCGCTCAATCTCCCAGGGGCGGTAGGCAAAACGGGATACCCGGTTCGTCAGCGCCCCGACCGGACAAAGGTCGATTATATTGCCGCTGGTCTTGGCGTCTACCGGACGCCCGTCCTGGATGTCGACGATCGTATCGTTTCCCCGTTCGAACAGACCCAACTGCGGTTTGTCCTCCCACTCCTCCAGGTAGCGAATGCAGCGCCAGCAAAGCACGCACCGCTCCTGGTCCAGCACAATCGTGTCCGAAATGTCGTAATGTTTCTTCGCGAGCCGCTTCGGTTCGATCAACTGGCTGATCCCCGGACCGAACCGCATCGTCTGGTCCTGCAGAGGGCATTCGCCGCCTTTGTCGCAGATCGGGCAATCCAGCGGATGATTGAGCAGAATGAAGGCAAGATTCGCTTCCTGCACCGTCCTCACCTGTTCGGTATCCGTCCGCACAACCATGCCGTCGCCTACCGGCATCGTACAGGAGGCCATCATCGCCGTACCCCGAGGACCGTCCACCTCGACCAGGCACATGCGGCAGCAGCCAACCGGGTCCAGCTTGGGATGCGAACAGAAGACCGGAATCTCGACGCCCGCTATGCGCGCCGCGTCCACCAGAAGCGTCCTGGCAGGAACCGACACTTCCTCTTCGTTGATGGTGAGCGATACGTTTTCAGTCATTGACGATTACGTCTCCGAGAATGAATAACCTCTTCAAGTTCGGCAGAGTCAGGCTTCACCGGCGGCTGGCGACAATAAATCATCAACCGCAACATGGAAATCTGGGAATGCAAGTGGCGCCACTGTCATGCCTTGACTCAACGTTAGTTTCGTCTGGTAAATTGCCTCGCCCGAGGAGGAGCTGCGC
>DAOUHY010000333.1:0-2780 GCA_034428435.1 Caldilineaceae bacterium
CAGCACGCCATCCAGCGCCTCCTCAAAGGCGAAAAGTCTGTCGAGCTCAGCCCCCAGACCGCCTCCATCCGCAGCCAGCAACACCAGCTCGCCCGCACCGCCAACCTCATCAGCCACAGCTACGGCCGCGAACCCCACCGCTGCGTCCGCATCTTCAGCCCGTCCTGAGCGCCGGCCGCTGCTTGACGATATACCTATCCAATGTCCATCACCTCCGAAGGCTCCGACGGCAGCGGCAAGACCACCCAGATCCAACTGCTCGCCGACCATCTGAAAGCCGCCGGCCGCACCGTTCTCACCACCCGCGAACCCGGCGGCACCCGCATCGGCGACGGCATCCGCCAGCTCCTCCTCGACCTCGCCCACACTGAAATGCACGCCCGCGCCGAAACCCTCCTCTTCAACGCCGCCCGCGCCCAGATCGTCGCCGAGGTCATCCGCCCCGCCCTCGCCGCCGGCCAAATCGTCCTCTGCGACCGCTTCGCCGACAGCACCCTCGCCTACCAGGGCTACGGCCACCAGCAGGACATCGCCCAGCTCGAGCGCCTCATCGCCTACGCCACCGGCGGCCTCCGCCCCGACCTCACCCTCTACCTCGACCTGCCCCCCGAAGACGGCATCAGACGCAACCGCGGCCGCGCCGACGGCGACTGGAACCGCCTCGACGCCCAGGAGCTATCCTTCTACCAGCGCGTCGAAGCCGGCTACCGCCGCCTCATCGCACAAGAGCCCCAACGCTGGACCGTCATCGACGCCAGCCGCTCCCGCGACGAAGTCCATCAGGACATCATCCGCGCAGTCCAGCGCAAACTCCCCGCCCCCGCGCCCGCTGAATGAACTTCTCCGGCCTCTAAGCTAAGTTGACGAATGAGCAAGACTGTTCAAAAATGTAACAACAACAGATCGCCAAACAGAGAAGCCAAACATGTCCCTGAGCCCAACACGCAACACACCGCCGCCTACAAGTGGGGTCACTAAGAACCAGAAACTGAAAACTCAAAACTGACAACATGAAGTTAGTCATCGCCATCGTCAACGAAGAAGACAGCCCCAACCTCCTCGACCGTCTCGGACGCCGCGGCTACGCCGCCACCATTACCGGCACTCGCGGCGGCTTCCTCCGCATCAGCAACGCAACCATCTTCTGCGGCGTCGAGGACGAGCAGGTCGAAGACGTCCTCACCGTCTTCCGCGAAAGCTGCACCAGCCGCGTCCAATACGTCACACCCCTTCCCCCCGTCATGGAACCCGGCGAAATGCACATCCCCGCCCCCGTCGAAAAACAGGTCGGCGGTGCCACCATCTTCGTCGTCCCCGTCGACCACTTCGAAAAGATATAACCGCCCTACGCGCACTCCCATACCATCGCAAACAAAAAACCTTCAGCTTTCGCCGAAGGTTCTCTTCGCGGCCCTTAGTGGCCCTTCGTGGACAAAAGGGTTTTCTTCGTGGATGAATAACCCCTACAACTCCCCCATTCCACCCAGTCCCGCATCATCACCGCCATCCCCCTCCGGCATCGAAGACTCAATCGACTCTGGGCTCTCCCCTGACTCCAGACGGTCCACCACCTCCGTCATCTCCTCATCCAGCGGCTCGCCCGTCTCGTCGCTCATCGTGCGCATAAATTGCGCCAGCGCCCGCGGGTCCTCCTGCTCCAACCCGGACAGCAACGACGCATCCTCCGCCATCGACTCGATCCGGTTCTCCTCCGAACGCAGCACCCGCAGCCGGCTCATCAGCCGCCGCAACCGCTCCCCCGCACACTCCGGACACGCCGAAGCCCCCGCCTCAGCCTCCACCATCGTGCGGAACAGAACACTCACTCGCTTCTTGCAATCAAAACAGTAATACTCGTATATCGGCATTATCTCCCCTGCGTCCCGGTCTCCTTTTCGAGCACCCGGCGCCTCCCTGACCTACCCCCAGAACCGGCTCTCTTCAGAACCTATGCGCACCCGTTTTTTCGCCCACTATTAATTTGAACTATACTGAATCGCGTACCTTATGCCAGCATGGGCGTTCGACTGCCCATCATTATATCCAGCGAAATGCCCGGCACAAAGCAATGGTGATGCCTGCCAGAGTGGTTTTCGTTTCTTACTGTCAGTAGTCAGTTTTCAGTCAGCAAGCGGCCTCTCCCGTGCCGCGACCGACAACTGAACACCGGAAACTCAAAACTCCAATGGGATGCGTCTTCTATGTCCGATATTCAGGATGATGTGACTCCGATCTACGACCGGCAGAATCAACCCCATCCAATCCTGGTGGTGATTTCCGGGCCCAGCGGCGTCGGCAAAGACACCACCCTTTCTCTGATGAAGAAGCGAGACCTCCCCTTCCACTTCGTCGTAACCGCTACCACCCGGCCCCGCCGGCCCAATGAGAAAGAAGGCGTCGACTACCACTTCGTGTCCGTTGGCGAATTCGCCGAAATGATCGATGCCAACGAGCTCCTGGAATATGCCGTCGTCTACGGCGACTATAAGGGTATCCCCAAAACCCACGTGCGCAAGGCCCTCGCCAGCGGAAAGGACGTTATCCTCCGCATCGACGTACAGGGCGCAGCCACCATCCGCCGCCTCATTCCCGAGGCCGTGACCATCTTCCTCGTGGCCGAAAACGAAGAAGAGCAGCTGCGCCGCCTCCTCGAACGCAAAACCGAAACCCCCGACCGCCTCAAGATGCGCATCGCCACCGCCCGCAAGGAGATGCAGCATCTGCAGGATTTCCACTACGTCGTCGTCAACCGCGACGATCGCCAGGAAGAGACCGTCGAC
>DAOUHY010000334.1:0-6893 GCA_034428435.1 Caldilineaceae bacterium
TCTATGACCGGCGTCAGACCGACGCCGCTGTTGCACGGCGCTCAGAACGTGGCCAGAAACGGTGTCCCGTTCCACTCCCCCTGCGCCACGTGGTGAAAGATCATCTCGCTGGTGAGCAGAGCCAGCGCCGCACCCTCCCGTTCCAGCACCAGCACCGGCGTCTCCCCGCGCACCTTCTTGCCGCGCAACGCATCGGCCAACCCCTCAGTGCGCCCCACAGCCAGCGGCCTGAACATGTCCCGCTTGCTCAGGATCGCCCGCTTCGCGTCAAAGGCCGCCGCCGCAGTCAGTTCGCTTGGGTACCCTTCCATCTTCAGCCCCTCCCCCAGTCGAACACGGAAAACCCGCCCCGTCCTGGGGCGCTTCGCCCCGGAGCCGGTTCTACTGTTCGATCGAAAAGCGGAATACGGTAGTCTGCGTCTACTCTTCGCCGGGCCGCAGAACAATTGATGGAAAGTGCGGTTGGTTCGGCGCATCCGGAAAATGCTGCGTCTCCAGGCAGAACCCGCCGCGGTGTGGAAAGACCTGCCCGCCTTTGCCCGGGTTCGCCGCCTCCATCTGGTTTCCCGTATAAAACTGCACGCCCGGCTCGGTCGTCAGCACCTCCAGCACCCGTCCGCTGACCGGCTCCGTGACCCGCGCCGCCAACCGCAGCGTGCCCGGCTCCCCGTTGAGAACGAAGTTATGATCGTAGCCGCCGCCAAACCGGAGCTGCTCGTCGTCCGCGTCGATGCGCGCGCCAATGGCAGTGGGCTGGCGGAAGTCAAAGGGTGTGCCTGTCACGTCCCGGATCTCACCCGTCACGATCAGTGCGCTGTCCATCGGCGTGAACCCGTCGGCATCGATCATGGCGACGTGGTCGTGGATATTGCCCTCGCCGGCCAGGTTGAAGTAGCTGTGATTGGTCAGGTTCACGATCGTCGGCGCGTCGCAGGTCGCATGGTAGTCGAGACGCACCTCGTTGTCGTCGTTCAGGCTCAGCCTCACCGTCGTGTCCAGCGCCCCCGGATACAGGTCTTCTCCGTCCGGGCTGTCGTGCGAGAGCAGCAGCCCGACCTCCCGTTCGTTCTGAAATGGCTGCGCCTGCCACACCACATTGCCGAAGCCGCCCTCCCCGCCGTGAAGGTGGTCGTCGTTGACGTTGCGCGCCAACTGGTAGCGCACACCATCCAGTTCGAAACTGCCCCCGCGGATTCGGTTCGCGCAGCGGCCCACCAGCACGCCGTAATAGGGGTGCCCCGCCAGATATTCGTCGAGCGTATCGAATCCCAGCACCACGTCCCCCGCCTCGCCGTTGCGGTCCGGCGTCGACAACGTGCGGATCAGCCCGCCGTAGTCGAGTACATCAACCTCCACGCCCGTGTTGTTGGCCAGCGAATACTGCCTGACCCCGTGCCCCCTCTTCGTCCTGCCGAATGCCTGGCTGCTTAGTCTCATTCGTCACTGTCCATAATTGTTCTGCCGGTACTCCGCCAGCATCTGGTCCATCACCCACGACGTACGCGCGCCGCTGACGCCCGTGCTCGGACACTGCCCGTGCCCGTTCAGCTCATCCACAATCGTCTGAATCAGCGGCTGATGCACGTGGTCCGGCTGCGTTACCGGGATCTCCTCGGTCCCCGCGCTCGTCGTCAGCGCGATCGGGCTGGCATCGAAGCAGACATAGCCGATGCGCCCTTTAGTGCCTTCGATCTCCGTCCAATCGAGGTTTTCAAATCCGGTGAACATCCAGGTCCCCGTCCCCTGCACGCCCGATTCAAATGTAAAGCTGCCGCACACAACGTCCTCGGCGTCGTAAAGCCCTGCCTGGTTCCCCGCGTATCCCTGCACGCGGCTGATCGGCCCCAGCAGATAGTCGAGAAGGTCCAGCATGTGCGAGCCCAAATCCAGGAATAGACCGGCCCCCGCAATCTCAGGATCAACTCGCCAGCCTCTCTGGTCCGGGAACGCGTCTGCCGGCTTGGCCGGCTGGTAGTAGCGAATCAGGGCCGACCGCACCTCCCCTATCGCGCCCTGCTCAATCAACTCCTGCACCTTGAGAAATTTCGGCAGCCGCCGCCGGTAATAGCCCACCCACAGCGGCACGCCGGCATTTTCGCAGGCCCGGAGCATCGTCTGGCACTCTTCATAAGTGCGCGCCATCGGCTTTTCCACGTAGACTGGCTTGCCCGCCTCCGCCGCCTTGCACGTATACGCCATGTGCGTGTCAGGCGGCGTGGCCACATAAACCGCGTCCACTTCCGGGTCGTTGATTAGCCTGTCGCCGTCATCGTACCAGCGCGCCACGCCGTGCCGCCGCGCGAAGTCCTCTGCCAGCGCCCCGTTGCGCCGCATCACTGCCGTCAGCGCCGAGCCATCGGCCTTATACAGCCCCGGCCCGCTCTTCACCTCGCACACGTCCCCGCAACCGACAATCCCCCACCGAATCTTTGCCATCTCTCCATCCCCTACCCGGCTCACCGTTAATTGCCCAATACCTGCCAAAGATCACTCATAGAGCCGTCACTGACCACTGACCACTGACCACTGACTACTGACCACTGACCACTGACTACTGACTACCGCCCTCCCCGTGTCCATGCACCGGCGTATGCCTGTGGAAAACGCCGTGCGCGTGCATCCGCTGGTGCAGCCGGTTGTGCGCCGCCTCCAGCACCGCCCGCATCTCCCGAAAACGCTGCGCGTTAGGCCGGGGAGCGATCGTGTCCACATACGCAATCGCGCCCTCGATCTGCTCCAACACCGCCGACGAGTCCGGCTCGTTAAACAGCGGGCTGTCCTTCACCAACGTCTGCACCGCGCTCGTATGCGCCGCGATCTCGCCCGTCTCGCCAATATAACTTCCGCGCACGCGCAACGCTATCCACGATGAATCCGTTACCGTAACCTGCAAGCTGCCCGACGCACTGTATTCGCCTTGTACGTCGACCTGGTCGACCACCAGCCCGCCCTGTACGACCTCCACCTGCTCGATCGGCACCTGTACCGACTCGACCCGCCAGTCGACGCCCACGCTCCCGCCGCCGGCCGGCAGCTGCACCTGCCCGCCCGGCGCAACGCCCTCTACCGTCAGCTCCGCAAGCGGACCGATCGTCATGAACGTGTTGCCCGCCTGCACCGCCGCCATCCAGTTCTCGTACGTGAACTCCCGCTCACCCAGATGCGCGTAGGTGCGCACGCCTCCCAGCTGCGACGAGGCCGCCATCTTGTCCGAGCCGCCCACGATCGGCAGCTGATAGCCCAGGTTCAGATAACGGTACCAGTCCGCGATGCCGTAAGGATTCAACTCCCGCTCGCACGGGTTGAAAGTCATCATCTCGATCGCATGGATCAATCCGAGAACGATATCCGCCGCCCGTTCCAGTTGCGGGTTCGGCGCGTGCGGCATCACCACCAGCCCGCCCTGGTCGATACACTTCTGCGCCCACTCGGCCATCACCACCTCCTGCGGATCACCCAGGGCCGACTCCGACGGGCCGCCGCTGCACAGCGGATGGATCATCTTGCCGTTGTAACCCAGCAGCGAAATGTGACCCAGGATCTGCATGCGGTTCTCCGTCCCCACCCGCACCAGAAACTCGCCGTCGCCGCCGAACTCACGCGCGCCCAGCGTGGTCCTGCCGTCAAAGTCGCTGACGTTGCTGAACATCTCGCCCCACTGGCTCGCCAGCAGATTGACCACGTGCACGTCCTCGGCCTGGCCCTCCAGCAACGCCGTCGACGGGCTCAGAAAGTGAACATGCGTATCCGCAGTCACCCAGCCCTTTTCCCGCCAGGGCAGCACCCGCTCCAGCTCGAACACCAGCTCATCCGTGTCGGGCCCGATCGTAACCTGCTTCCGCACCGGCGCCGTCTCATAGCCCTTCGTGATCTCCACGAAGACCTCGCCCAGCGGCATATCCACCTCGCAGTGGCCGTCGATGTAGCTGTACTGGTTGCGCCCGTTGACGAATTCACCATAGTTGTCCTCAAACCAGTGCGGGTTCACCTTGCGATGGCGCCCGCGCGGCGGCAGATACTCGCCGTGCTCGCCGTGGAAATGTATCCGTACCGGCACAAGGTTGTTTGTCCCCTTCTGCACCACCCGCACGTCGACCAGCCGGTGGGCCGGCGCCACCCCGACGATGGTGTCTGACGCCTGCCCGTTTTCAAGTTGCGAAAGGTCATAGACGATCGGCTCGTCACTGTCCACGCCCACGTGCAGCCAGGCCTGCGGATGCGCGCTGTACTCGATGATCAAGTCCCGTTGCGATACCGCGGGCTGCACGTTTGCCTCATCACCCATCCAGCGGCCGCTATCGTAGTCGAACGCGGCGCGCGCCGACATCACATAGCCCAGGTCGATAGCCAAGTCCTCGTATTCGCCGATGGCGTTGAACTCGACGCCTTCCGGCAGCGTCAGTCGCAGTTTGCGGCGCACGCCGGGCCGCAGGGGGTGCTCCTCCAGATTCGTGAGGCTGATCGCGTAAACGGTTGACCCCTCGTTGCGCGGCTGCAGAACCAGGCGGCGAATCGGCCTGTCCGGATGCGGGTTTTCCAGCGCGTACAGCCACATCTTCTCTTCCATCTGATCGCGGGCGGAACTGGTGCGTGTCTCGCCGCGGCCGTATTCAGTGCTAGGGACCCGCCCCAGATGGATCTCCTCCGTCGCCGAGTTGAAGACAGTCGCCTTCGCCGCCGGCACCGTCTCGAATGGGCTGCCTCCCCACACGACGCGGCTCTGCTGAATTGCAAATCGGCGCCGTACCGGCGTTTCGTGACGGCTGCCGTCCTCGTATTCAAATGTATAGGAGGACACGTGATCGCCCAGTTCGTTTCCGTCCTGCGCGAAGTCGGCAAACCCGTCCAGATAATTGGTGACGCGGTCCGCCACGGCATGCAGAAAAACCGCGTAGGTGGCGCGCTCCCCTCCCAGCTCGACCGTTACCGGTTCCTTGTCAAGCAAAATGACGGCAGGGCCTTCGAATCCACCGAGCAGGAACGGTACGCCGTTGAAGTCGGTCGAACCCGTCCTGTCCTCGACCAAGGAGGGCACGCGCAACGATTCTGGAAGCTCGGCGCGTCCAACATTGAAGGATTCCGACAGATCAACGGGCGTAAAATGTGGGGAGACTGGATTCATGGGAATCTCCATTTCTGCCGCGCCTCGCGGCGGTTGATGCAGCTGTCTCGTCTGTATACTCTTTCCAACTCCAGGTGCGTCAGGACTCCGCCAGCCAGCGGTCGAACCAGTCGAACGCCTCCTCCTGCATCGCAATATCGAACTTATGCTCGCCGGCATAAAATGAGCAACTGTAGCGGTCGCCTGCCTCCGCCTTCTCGTACACCTGCCTTAGCATAACGTCGGCCCGCCTCATCTCCGCCAGCGAGAACAGCGGGTCCTCCGTATTGTTCTGTACCATCGTCGGCAGTGGTGCCCGCATCCCCAGTATGTCCGGGTAGTCCATCTCCGTCGGCAAATGCGGCACGTAGATCATCCACGTGTGCGTATGGCTCTTATTGAGCAGAAAGTCCCGCCACGTCGTCATCATGCCCACACAAACCGCGCAGCGTACCCGGTCATCCAGCCCGCCCAGGTAGACCGTGCGCAGTCCCCCGCCCGACAGCCCCCCGATGCCCACCCGCTCAGCGTCCACGTCATCACGCCCGCACAACACCCCCAGCGCATGCACATCCTCGGCCAGCCACACCCCCGCCCACGTCGTCCCCGCACTGAGCAACGACTTCGCCAGGGTCGACTCGTGACCGCCGGCCCACTGGTTGTACGCCGCGATGTATTTCGGGTCCTCCGATTCCTGCTCGTCCATGCCGTCGCGGATTCCTGGTGGAAGATCCGCGATGCGGACGCGGCGGCTTCCGAAAGCAAAAGCATCCGGCACCAGCACCGCATACCCGCGCTTGGCCAGGCGATTGGCCCACGGCGCGCCGCCGTACGCGCGTGCCTGGTGGTCGACGTTGACCGCATTCTGCACACTGTCTGTACGCGTGATCTTCTGCCAGCCGTGAAACTTATGGCCGCCGTGATCGTGCAACGCCAGCACCCCGGGCAGCCGACCGCGTGCACCTGCCGGCTTCAACAGCACCGCCTCCGTGCGCGGTCCGTATGGAAGCTGCCACGAGAGCTCCTCCACCTGCAAACCGTCATACTCGTACCGACGCTCGATCCGGCAGTCCTCCGCGCCCTCAGTCTCCGGCATCGCCACCCGCTCGCGAAATCGCTGCCGCGCCGCCGGCCGCCACGCCGCCGGTTCGATCCAGTGCGTGTGCCGGAATGAGAGAAAACTGGGGCCTTCGCCGGAAAGGGCAGCCGCCCACGAGCCGTAAGCGCCGAGCATCGAGTGAGAGGACATTCCGTCGGTTTCCTGGTGAATGGTATGACAGGGTCTTCAGTGTGGTCGCGCGCCCGCGCTGAGCGATCTGCGCTGTCCGGGATACTATAGCAGGGATTGGAAAGAGGGGAAAAGCCGCGCTAACTTGGCGCGTAACCGCAGAAACACAGAAAAGGGACCGCCACAACCGTGCGGTCCCCCTTGCCACCGTCCTGGAATTCCGGCAGGACGTGTGGCTTACTCTCGATTGTCAGGCGGCGGCGACGCATAGCGTCCCCAAGGCGCTTAGGCCCTGTTCAGTCTGGTTACCCTGCCCCCAATGAGCCATTCGGCCACATACAGGTTACCGCTGGCGTCCGCAGCCAAACCGTGAGGGCTGTTGAACTTGCCCGTCTCCAGGTGGCTCGTGCGTACTGACTGCCCCGATTCGTTCACATTGTTGGGCCAGCCCGCAACGTCGCACACCTGCTTGTTGCCGCCGAGGTACGTGAGCAGTTCATCGTTTATGTCGGTGACCACGAGGCGGGCGCGAAGCTCGGCAATGATCATCAGATCGCCATGTGT
>DAOUHY010000335.1:0-3134 GCA_034428435.1 Caldilineaceae bacterium
GCCTGAATGGCGTGTTCGGCGTGCATGGCGTGCGGTGTGGCGATCGATACCGCGTCGATCTCGGCTTTGGCGAGCATGTCGCGATAGTCGGCATATCTCTGCGCCGGCGGCACCTCAAGCGTATTGCCAGCATACTCAAGGTTGTCGGGGACAGGGTCGGCGACCGCAACGACGTCTACTGCGTCCGGCAGGGCGAGATATACGGAAATATGGTTGATGCGCACGATACCGCCGCATCCAATCAGACCCAAGCGTACCGGTTTTGTTACCTTCCTCTTCGGTTGCGTCATCTTGACATCGGCGCGGGCTAAACTCAGGGCGTTCCCGGCCTCTCCTTTCTTTGCCTTCTGTTCGGAATTAAACGGTGCAATATGCTGACCATAAAGGAGCGCTATCGGGTATGGCTGTTTGCTGGAAGAGGCGGTGAAGCGCATCGATCCGGAGCAGGTACGCCTTATCCATCCGTGCGGCGGGCCTTCACCGTCGCAGACGAATCAGTTTGTAGCGGCTCTTTAGCCGTTTTCCTGGCTGGACTTGAATACTAACGAAGAGTGGCAGATTTGAAAAGGGCCGTTTCCCACCCCGTTGCAAGTTCGATTCCTCCGTTGGTCCACCGAAACAGAGCAAACACCCTGTTCCCACCAAGGGCGAAAACAGGGTGTTGCACGGTCTTCATCGCTATGCCCTACTCCTCAATGAACCACTGTGAAGGCATGAACGGGGCATAGAAGTTGTTGTCCGAAATCCAGGCGGCGCCCTCCAACGGCACATTGTGGAGGCGATTGCTGATGATAACCGGGCGCGGTGTAAAGCCGATGGTGCCGATCATCGGGATTTCGCTGGTGAAGTAGTCATAGTACTCGGCGCCAAGCCTGTTGAAGTCATCGGTGCCGACGGCGGTCAGTTTGTACTGCTCGAAGATCTCTCTCTGCCGCTTGATCTCCTCCGGCGGCTCCACGCCCTCCTCGCCATTGGTCCGGAACCAGTCCTTCCACGTGCCGGTCCAGAAGGAGGTCTGGTCAACCGCGTAGTTGCTGCCCAGGGAGCGGCCGAACAGGGCGTTTCTGTCCAGATGCCAGGTCGGAATCTGCAGGTCATTGGTGGCCAGTCGTTGCGAGAAGAGACCGCCCTGCTCACCCAGATTTTCGACGATGGCCTCAAGCCCGACCTCGGCCCAGTCGTCCCGGACCAGCTCGGCCATGGCAATCTTGGGGCCTTCGGATACACCGACGTGGATGAGCATGCTCAGGCGGCCTTCGCCGTCAGGCCGCAGCCGGTATCCGGCGCTGTCGCGCTCGGTCAGGCCGACAGAGTCGAGAAGCGCGTTGGCGCGTTCCGGATCATACTCGGCGTGGGTCGTGGCCCATTCCTCTTGGAAGAAACTCAAGCCCGGATTGACGGTGGCCGGGAAGGGTCTGCCCAGACCGAAGAAGAGGGTGTCGTTCATGCTCTCGCGGTCGATGCTGATCGACAAGGCGATGCGGAAGTCCTTGTTGTTGAACAGCTCCCGCAGAACGGGGTCTTTGACGGTGCGATTAGGCATCAGACCCAGCTCGGCGGAGAAGAGATTCTGGGCGAATTCGACGCGATAGTTCCCCTGTTCGGCACCCTGCTGGAAGACCGACATATCCTTCATATCGATATAGTAGGTCTCGAAGTCGAACTCGCCGGCGCTGGCCTTGAGGGTCTGTACTTCCTTGTCACCGGTGATCACGGCCTCGATGCGATCGATATAGGGCAACTGGTTGCCGGCGGTGTCGACCTGGTGGAAGTAGGGATTGCGGACAACGATTGCGCGGTCGCTGGTGAGGGTTTCGTTCTTCCAGGCCCAGAGGGTAGGACCGTCGATGCGGAAGTTATTCGGAGGTCTGTTGTGGAAGTTGAAGGCCTGCATCCAGGTCTCAAATCCCTCTTCCTCAGCCAGCTTCTGGGCATCGGGGTTGTAGTCGATGTGCCATTGCTTCAGCCAGTGCTTGGGCATGATGACGTTGTTGTCGGTGGCCACGCCCGTGCGACCCAGGTAGTTCATGATGATCGGGTAGGGCACGCTGAAGCTGATTTCAACCACCGTGTCACTGATCTTGGTAAAGACTGCCGGTTCACCTCCGGCGCGCCAGATCGACCGCGGCCCGGCCGGGGAGAGGTCTTCATTCATTGCGACATCTTCCCAGGCGAACATGATGTCGTCGGTCGTGAACGGCTCGCCATCCGACCCCTTCTGGCCCTCACGCAGTTCGATGGTCAGGGTTTTGTAGTCATCGGAAAAGTAGTAGTCTTTGGCGATGTCCATGAAGACCTGGGTGTTGGAGAAGTCATACCTGAAGAGCCCATTCATGCGCAGGGTGGCGAAGCTCCACAGATTGATTGGGTTGACCTCTCCGAAGCGCAGGGTGCCCCCGTAGGTGCCGATCCGGTCCTCCGGTTCAATCACCTGCGGCTCTGCCGGGAGCCGCTCATCAACCGGCGGAAGTTCGCCGTTGGCGACCATCTCGGCCAGCATGGGTGCTTCGTTATAGGCGGAAGATGACTCGGCTTCCGTACTCTCGGCCTCGGCGGCCGTTTCCGGTTCGGCCGCCTCGGCGGCTGCTTCTTCCGCTGCCGGCTCTGCGCCGCCGCAGGCCGCGAACATGGGAAGCAGCAGGACGAAGATGGCGGCAAGTGCCCAAATACGCAGTTGTGGTTTCACTTTTACTCTCCTTTGGGGTTGTAAACACGGAACCAGACCTGCCTGAAGTTAAGGCAACTGCTATGGTAGTTATTTCGCATCGAGTTGTCAAGGAGATAAAATTTTCTGGAGTCCTCTCATTTTGCAAGAGCATACGCTTTCCGAGGGTGCATCCCAGATTTGGGGTGGGAACAGTCTGGCGGGGAATCTGTGCCAGCGGTGGCTGGCGTTGTTTACCGTCTTTGGGCGAGACGCAGTGCAGGCGCCAGGGCCGGCGGTACGGTGGCGTCCGTCAGTTGGGGCGGGTGCGAGGGCAGGCACAAGGCCGGCACCTACGGGGTCTGATGGGACTGGCGGGACGTGGTCTGGCTGGACACCTTCGATTAGGCACCTGTTACGAATATCGACACCCGGTCGATGAGGCATGTTGTAGGAGAGGGGGCGTTGCGGGGGCGGAGCCCCCGCACAA
>DAOUHY010000336.1:0-2323 GCA_034428435.1 Caldilineaceae bacterium
GAAGGACATGCCCGACCACTCCTTGGCCAGCTTGCCGTACTCGATCGTGAAGACCGAGCCGTAGTTGGCGCTGTTGAACTTCAGACTTTTGCGGCCGAGAATCGAGCCGAACAGCCAGATGTAGAAGCCGACGCCGGCCATGTAGGGATTGGTCTTGGCGCGATACGCCATGCCGCTCGACACCATCTGGATGCCGGTGGTGAGCATCCAGATCAGCATCGTCATCATGACGCCCCAGTTTGACATCGGGTTGTTGAAGAGATAGAAGAGGGTCTCCCCCTGGATGCGTCCCTGCACCCATCCCATGCTACCGAGCAGGTCGGCGACGAACATGGCGGCCACCAGGGCCAGAATTGGTCTTGAGGAAAGGAGAGCTACACGTCCAATTGAGGTCTTGGCGATGTCGTTTTTCATAGGTCGCTCCTTGCTGTTGGGTCGAGCTCTTTGCCTGCGGTGGAGGCCGGTGGTTGCCGGGCCGCGAGGTGAAACTCTGCACATCTTAGCACATATGTTCTAGAGTGTCAAGGGAAACTTTGTGTTCCCGCGACGATTTTGAAAGGATGAAGAGAATTTGTCAGAACAGGTCATGCGTCCCATGGAATTCAGGCAGGAATTGACATGGTTACACGAATTGACAACAATTGCTGCTTACATTCTTGAGCGCTCCTCGCCAACGTATGAAGTTCCTCGTCTGTCTCATAGAGTGGTATACTCCCACTCACTATTAACGTTTGGGGGCCTAAACGTTAATAGTGAGTTCAGTTATGCACATAACGTTAATAAGGGTTTTGGCCACTATGCAGCGCGGCGAAAGCGGCAGCTACGAAGTAACGATCACCGGAGACGAAGAGGTTCGCGCATTCGTCCCGTTCCCGCTTCCGCCACAGCCTCCACTGAACCTGGAAGGACCGCTGCAGCAGACACTTGAAGCAGCGCTGTTGGCCTTGGGTCGTCTTGACGGCGTTACAACTCTCCTGCCGGACCAGACGCTATTTCTGTATACATATGTGCGCAAGGAGGCCGTGCTCTCATCTCAAATTGAAGGAACACAATCATCGTTATCCGACCTCCTGCTCTTTGAGTTGGAGGAGGCGCCCGGCGTTCCGCTGGATGATGTGGTCGAAGTCTCGAACTACGTAGCTGCTCTTGAGCATGGCCTGCGTCGCCTGATGGATGGTTTCCCGCTGTCCAACCGCCTACTACGCGAGATCCACGGCGTACTGCTGTCAAGTGGTAGGGGTAGCGAAAAAACGCCCGGCGAGTTCCGCCGTTCCCAAAATTGGATAGGCGGCTCACGCCCTGGCAACGCTGACTTTGTGCCTCCGCCGCACCGCGTCGTGCCCGACTGCATGGCAGAACTGGAACGCTTCTTTCATGCAAGAGAGGATGGGCTGCCCTTGCTATTGCGCGCCGGCCTTGCCCACGTGCAGTTCGAGACCATTCACCCTTTCCTTGACGGCAACGGACGTGTCGGTAGACTGCTGGTGACACTGCTGCTGTGCCAAGCCGGCGTGCTGCGTGAACCGCTCCTATACTTGAGCCTCTATTTGAAGCAACACAGAGAGAGATACTACGATCTGCTTAACTACGTACGCAAAAGCGGCGACTGGGAGGAATGGCTCGCCTTTTTCCTTGAAGGCGTCCGAGTGACGGCCACAGGCGCCGTCGATGTTGCCCAACAGATTGCTCAGATGTTCCAGGAAAACCACAGTCGCCTTCAAAGGACCGGTCGACGCGCTGGTTCGGCTATTCGCGTACACGAAGCGCTGAAGGAGCGCCCGGTCCTGCCCCTGTCCGAGGTTTGCAAGAAAACGACGCTTGCCTTCCCAACCGCTACCAGGGCGATGGAGTTACTTGTCGAGCACGGGATTGCCCGTGAGATGACGGGAAAACGCCGTGACCGGCTGTTCGTGTACGACCAGTATCTTGCCATTCTCGATGAAGGGACAGAGCCGACTTAGCGTCCGGCGCTGGCTGAGTTGACAACATGCCCGCGCATCAGCGGATTGAACGCGGCAAGACGCGGCAAAGATCCAGAGCCGACGCAGTCCGGCGCCCCACCACCGGCCCTCCGGCACGCCGATTGACACCATCCCGAACCCGTGTTATCTTCTCCCGCAGTGCCCCATCTTGTTTCAGGCAGGTCCTCACAGCCGTCAGCAGCCGCAACCGGTTGCGCGGCGCAAGTTCTTCAAAAAATCTGCCAGTGACTGTCCGTTCTACGTTTCCATTTCACCATGCAAAGGAGCGACGCAAAATGACACAACGCGCAATGAGCCGACGTGACTTCATGCACGTGGCAACCGCAACATCTGTCGGCGCC
>DAOUHY010000337.1:0-9804 GCA_034428435.1 Caldilineaceae bacterium
CAAGGACAAATCGCGATGGCTGGAAAGTCTAAGCGCCGTGTTTGCCGTCGAGGCAAGAATGGAATGATACGTGCGGGATAGAAGCCTAACAAACACAATCGCTACCATTGAGTACAGTATCTATCCCACACTCAGATTGCGCCATATCCGTTCAAAGTGCGGGACGGGCAGCATCTTGCCAATACGGCGAAGGATGCAGCGGTTCATGGGCAGACCCAGGAGTGAGTTGAGAGGAGTGAGAAGCGAGGAACACCTCTCACTTTTCACTCCTCATTTCTCAGTCCTCGCGGTATTTATTCTCCGGCCAGATACCAGTTCGCCGGATAGCGGTCGGCAAACGGTTCGTCCAGCTGGCGATTGATGTTGTTGCACACTTTGGCGCTGTAGGCAGAGAATCTTGTCGGCCAGAACACGGGGATCTCACCCGCCTCGGCTGTAATGATCTCTGTCGCCCTGTACAGCATCTCTTTGCGCTTCACCGGATCGGGTTCAGACATGGCGGCTTCGGACAACTGGTCGAACTCTTCGTTGCAGTAGTGGCCTACGTTGCGGCCTGCGGGCCAGCTACGGTCGCAGCCGAGGGAAAGGCGCAACTGATCCGGGTTGAACCAGCCGCAGCATCCGTAAGACAGATCAAATTCATCGTTGTCGTAGACGCGTGCGACCCAGGAGGGACCATCCAGATATACAAGGTCAACCTTGATGCCGACATCGTTCCAATACTGCTGCATGGCGGCGTGGATGCGCTTGTTCTGGTCATCCTGATAGTAGGTGACGAAACTCACCTCTTGTTCAGTATCCCAGCCAGCCTCTTCGAGCAAAGCACGGGCTTTGTCGGGGTCGTAATCGTACTTTGTGATATCGGGGCTGACGAATTCGGGATTGGTCAGCCGCAGATGCAGTACCTCAGCCAAGTCGCCGTAATAGGCTTCGGCCATGGCTTCGCGATCGAGTGCGTACAGGAGGGCCTGGCGCACCCGTGCGTCCTGCCACCGCGGCCGGTTGTGGTTGGCCCAGACAGTCATACCGCCGCCGAGCTGACCGCCAAGCAGGACGATATTAGGGTCGTCCTTGTAGCGCTCGTATTCGACTGCGGTGACGCGGCCGGCCATATGAATTTCACCGTTCTCGAGGGCGGCGAAGGCGGTGGCGCCGGACAGGCCGATGCGGAAGATGATGCGATCCAGATAGGGACGACCGGCGTAGTAGTCCTCGTTGGCATTCAGTATGTAGAACTGATCCGGCTCGAATTCACCCATGGTGAAGGGACCGGAACCGACCGGGTTGCGGACGGCATATTCGGTCTCGCCCAGATCGGCGAAGGGGATGCCTTCGAGCAAATGCTTGGGCCAGATGTTGAAAGAGGCCATGTTGGCGAGGACGCTGCTGCGCGGCGCGACGAGGTTCAACTCCACGGTAAAGTCGTCAAGCACCTTAATGCCGGAAATGTTGTCGGCTTCGCCACTTTCGAATTCGGCGGCGCCGACCAGCATATCCAGACCCGATGTGCGGCCATGGGAAGCGCCGGTGTCAGGATGGAAGAACATTTCCAACGTGAATTTGATATCCTCTGCGGTCAGGGGCTCGCCATCGTGGAAGCGGACATCATCGCGCAAGTGGAATGTATAGGTGAGGCCGTCTGCGGAGATGTCCCAGCTTGTCGCCACGTCGGGATTGATGGTGACAGCATCGGTGCTGCGGTCAACCAGATGGCTGAAGAGGTAATCATCGCGGGGGGCGAAAACGAACCAGTTGCCTCCCGTCATTGCGCCGGCGGCGCCAGCATTAACAACCTCACCGCCGTACTTGGGCGGTGAGTCGGTGCAGACATGAATATGGTCGCTGTCGACGTCGGCCTCATCGTACCACGGTTCTGTGGGCTCTGCGGCCATTTCTTCCTTCATCTCCTCCTCTTCCATCTCGGCCGCCTCGGGTGCGGCCGGCGCGGCGCAGGCTGCGAGCAGCCCGAGCAGCAGGATGAGGAATACTGTTAGTCCAACAGACTTTCTTGTGATCGTCATGGTTTCAACTCTCCTTGGTTGTGGATGAATGCAAACACATCGTCAACGGCCGCGTTGGCGCGGAATGCCAAGTGGGCGAATTGGGATGGCGACTTGACTTCAGGACTTGAGAAACTAGGACAAAGATGCGTGGAACGGGTCCGATAGCCGTATCATTTGGGCAACGTTTTCGCGAGTGAAAAACGCGGACGCGAGTTGGTCGGCAGGACGGCCGTTTGGGACTGCTCAACGTTTGGGATACGCAACCTAAACGATTTGACTACGGATTATATACCACAGACAAGAGAGCGGCGTCAAGTGCGATTTCTGGGTACGGTGCATACCAGATTTGGGGTGGGAACAGTCTGGCGGGGAATCGGCGGCAGCGGTGGCTGGAGTCGATTACCGTCTTTGGGCGAGACGCAGTGCAGGCGCCAGGCCCGGCCGTACGGTGGCGTGCGTCAGTTGGGGAGGGTGCGAGGGCAGGCACAAGGCCGGCACGTAAGGGGATCTGATGGGACTGGCGGGACGCGGTCTGGCTGGACACGTTCGAATAGGCACCTGTCACCAATATCGACACCCGGTCGATGAGGCATGGCATGGTTTAGGGGGGGGCGTTGCGGGGGCTCCGCCCCCGCACAAGGGAGGGCCGACTAGGCCCGACCGCCCAAAAGAGCGAGGAGAGAGTAGAGAGGAGTGAGGAGAGAGAAACCCCACTTCGCTTGCCGGGAATGGAAATGTGAACTGCCTGTGACCTGGTTTCTTCCAGAGGTATGCGAAAGTTCGCACCGTTATTGGGATGCACGCTCCCGGGTAGCTTGCGTTCCAGGATTTGGGGTCAGGGAGGGCAAGCACAAGGCCCGCCCCTACCGTGGTGTGCGGGAGGGGGTTTGTTCACATAGTCAGTCGGGGTCGGTATTGTAGGGCTTCGGCGAGGTGGGGGGTGTCGACTTCATTTTGGCCGGCGAGGTCGGCGATGGTGCGGGCGAGTTTGAGGATGCGGTGGTAGGCGCGGGCGCTGAGGTCCATCTGGCGGACGGCGGCCTGCATCAGGCTTTTGCCGTTCTCATTGACCTGGCAGTAGCGCTGGACTTCGGCGGGACCCATGTCGCCATTGACGACGATATGGGCTTTGTCCTGCCGGGCGAAGCGGGACTGTTGGCGGGCGCGTGCCTGTTCGACGCGGCGGCGGACGTGGGCGGAGGGCTCTCCGGCGTCGAGGCCGGAGAGTTTTTGGAAGGGGACGCGGGCTACGTCTACGTGGAGGTCGATGCGGTCGAGGAGCGGGCCGCTGATGCGGTTCTGGTAGCGCTGGACGGTTGACATGGAGCAGGAGCAGGGTTTGCGGTCGTCGCCGTAGAAGCCGCAGGGGCAGGGGTTCATGGCGGCAACGAACATGAAGTTGGCGGGGAAGGAGAGGGTGCCGGCGGCGCGGCTGATGGTGACGATTTTGTCTTCGAGGGGCTGGCGAAGGCTTTCGAGATTTTTGGAGCCGAACTCGGGCAGCTCATCGAGAAAGAGGACGCCGCGGTGGGCGAGGCTGATCTCGCCGGGGCGGGGCATGGTTCCTCCGCCGACGAGGCCGGCATGGCTGATGGTGTGATGCGGGGCGCGGAAGGGGCGGGCGCGGATCAGCGGGCCGGCTCCGTCGAGTTCGCCGGCGACGGAATAGATGCGTGTGATCTCAAGAGACTCGGAGAGGGTGGCAACGGGCAGAATCGAGGGCAGGGCGCGGGCCATGAGGGTTTTGCCGCTGCCGGGCGGCCCTACCATGCGCACGTTGTGGCTGCCGGCGCAGGCGATTTCCAAGGCACGCTTGGCGTGCTCCTGGCCGCGTACGTCCTGGAAGTCGACTGCGTGAACGATCTCTTCGCCGGGGTCGAAGGTGGTCGAGTTCTGAGGCGGGATCTCCTTTTGTCCTGAAAGATGGGCTACGATGTCGGTGAGATGCGCGACGGGGAATACGTCGATGTCCTCGACGAGCGCGGCTTCGGAGGCATTTGGTTGGGGAATGAAGAGGCGCCGGTAACCGGCCTTTTGGGCCATGGCGGCCATAGACAGGGCGCCGTTTACGGGTCGGACGGAGCCGTCGAGGCCGAGTTCGCCGACGATGAGGGCATCGTCGAGCTCGGCGAGGACCTGGCGGGTGGCGGCCATGATGCCGAGGGCGATGGGAAGGTCGTAGGCGGGGCCATCTTTGCGGAGGTCGGCGGGGGCCAGGTTGACTGTGAGGCGGTGTTGGGGGAAGTGGAATCCACTGTTGGCGATAGCGGAACGAACGCGTTCGCCGCTTTCGCGTACTGCGGCGCTGGGCAGGCCGACGACGGTCAGCCGCTCGAGCCCGTTGGTGATATCGACTTCGACTTCGATCTGTTCGGCATCCAGACCTACAATGGCACAGCTACGCACTTTGGCGAGCATTGGGACCTCCGTTGGGGGATAACGAGGCGGCGGTATATTCGGATTTGAACGGGGCTCGTTGGCGGTTGCAAGGGCCCGGTGTCTATAGTGTAGCCTGAAGCAAGTAACGCGGCAACTGCAAGGGGTGCTGCTTGCTGTGGGCAGGCGTTTGATCAGCGGCTGGAGGGCAGCCACAAGGGCTGCGCCTGCAGACGCTTGGCTTTTGTTCTGCGGCTAAAGGGCAGGCACAAGGCCTGCCCCTACCGGAGATTGAGGGGGGACGGAGAAGGCGTCGTGGATGGATGTACCAGGGCAGGCACAAGGCCTGACCCTACCGGAGGTTGAGGGGGGAAGGAGAAGACGTAGTGGATGGATGTACCAGGGCAGGCACAAGGCCTGACCCTACCCGAGGTTGAGGGGGGGACGGAGTAGGCGTCGTGGATGGAAGTGCCAGGGCAGGCACAAGGCCTGCCCCTACAGGAGATTGAGGGGGGACGGAGAAGGCGTCGTGGATGGATGTACCAGGGCAGGCACAAGGCCTGCCCCTACCGGAGGTTGAAGGGGGGAAGGAGAAGACGTAGTGTATGGATGTACCAGGGCAGGCACAAGGCCTGACCCTACCGGAGGTTGAAGGGGGGACGGAGTAGGTGTCGTGTAAGGGAGCACCAGGGCAGGCACAAGGCCTGACCCTACAGGAGGTTGAGGGGGGACGGTGATGGCGTCGTGATGGAAGCAACAGGGCAGGCACGAGGCCTGCCCCTATCGGAGTTTGAAGGGGGGACGGTGATGGCGTCGTGTACGGTAGCACCAGGGCAGGCACAAGGCCTGCCCCTACGGGGGATTTATCTGTTGAGGCCGGCGAGTTGCCAGGACCGTTGCAGCGATTCGGCTGTTTCCCTGGCGGCGTCTGCGGGTGGGAGGGCGCGGATACGCTGGTTGAAGGGCTCGACCGTTACGGGGCCGTCGTAGCCGATGGCGTCGAGGGCTTGCAGGAAGCCGGCGATGTCAGTGAGGCCGGTCTCGCCGGGCAGCGTGCGCTCGAAGTCGATCTGCTCGTCGGCGGTGCGGCCGGCGACGGCGTCGTTCACGTGGACATTGACCACCTGTGCGTTGGTGAGGTTGCGCACTTCTGAGACGTCGGTATGGCTGGTGAAGAGGTGAAAGATATCGACGAGCAGGCCGACCTGGCCTGTACCCAGATCTGCGCCTAACTGCCGGGCCCCCCCCATTGTATGGATGAAGTCGTATTTCTTCTCGTCGCGCTGGGTCTTGGGGCCGACCCATTCCAGTCCGAAACGGATACCGTGATCGGCCAGAATCCGGGCGACCGGACGCAGACGTGTGAGGTGGAATTCGTAGTTCTCTTCCCAATTGCGGTCGTCGTCGGCGGGCGCGATGTAGGTGGATGTACGGTTTGCGCCGAGGGATCTGGCCAGCTCGGCGCGGGCGGGCAGTTCGGCTAGTCCTTGCCTCCAGCTGTCTTCGTCGTCGCGGTAGGGGAAGGGAAAGGTCCATATGCCGAAATGCAGGTCATTACGAGCCATCCGTTCGCTAATTGCCTCGACGCCCTGAGAGGCTGCAATTTGCTGAAGTTCGGCGATTGACACATCGAGACCATCGAATCCGAAGCGGACGGCAAGTCGGACGGCTTCGTTGAAGGGCACGTTTATGCCAAGCGGACCGGGGCTGAAGTTCGGGAACATGGTTATCTCCTGAAGGGAGCCTGATGTGCAAGATTTCGAGTTTTCAAGAGACGCATAGCCTGGCTCTACGACGGCCAGCAGTCAGGCGCCTGAGGCCTGTGGCTGCGTTTCCTACGCATCACTGTCCGCCGGATTGCGGGTGCGCAGACCCAGGCTGGTGGTGATACCGACAAGGCCGGCGAGGGCAATGATCAGGAAGACCTGTTGGTAGGCCTCGATGGCGGGCAGGCCGCGCTCCAGGGCATTGTACAGGAGAACACCGGCCAGGGCGGTGCCGATGGCGACGCCCACGAAGCGGATCATACTATAGACACCGGCGGCGGTCCCCATTTCCTCGGCGTCGGTTTCGGACATGGCGGCCTGGTGGAGGGCGGCGAGCATTGTGCCGACACTGAGCCCCTGCAGAGCCAGCAGGGCGAGGACGAAGCCAATATGGGCGTCGGCCGGGAGCTGGGAGAAGAAAAAGACGGCGAGCGCCTGCCCGCTCAGGCCGACGAGAACGGGCCAGCGGCTGCCCCAGCGGTCGGCGGCCTGTCCGCCGAAGCGCACCATCACGGTCATGGCGCCGGGGTTGATGGTCAGGATCAGGCCCAGGTATCCGGGACTGAGGTCGTGGATATCGACGAGATAGAGTGGTATGAGAAAGCTGGAGCCGCCCATTACCAGCATGCGCATGGAGGCGCAAAGGGAGGCGGAGCTGAAGTTGCGGTAGCGAAAGAGATTCAGATTGACGAAGGGGTCGGGGCGGCGCCTCTCCCAGACGAGGTAGGCGACGAAACAGAGGAGCAATGCGCCCAACAGGCGCCAGTCCTGCAGCGGGGCCACACCGGTGATGGGGCGACTGGAGAGGTAGAAGAGGCCCATGGTCAGGGCGCCGGCGAGCAGAAGAACGCCGGGCCAGTCGAAGGTGCGCCAGAAGCGGGGCCGCACATTGCTGAGGCCGGCGGGAACCCAGAGTTTTACCGCGAACAGGCCGAGGAGGCCGAGAATAACTGCCGGTCCGAAGGCGGCGCGCCATCCCCAGGCGTCGACGAGGAAGCCGGCGAAGAAGGGTCCGATGGCAGCGGTCAGCGGGCCGATGGAACCCCAGGTGCCGAGGGCTTTGCCTCTTTCTCCTTCGCGAAATATGGTGGCGATGAAGGCCATGCCGAGGGGCATTATGCCGGCGATGCCGAAGCCCTGGACGGCGCGGCCGATCATGAGCCAAGTCAGGTTGGTTGCGAAGAAGGCCATTGCCGATCCGGCGGAGAAGATGGCGATGCCGGCGAGGATGAGACGTCGGCGACCCACACCATCGCTGAGGCGGCCGTATACAGGCATCAGAATCATGTAGGGCAGGGTAAAGGCACTTGAGGTCCAGGCGACGACGTCGGCGCTCATGACGAAGGCGTCGCGCAGGACGGGGAGGGCCACGCGGCTCATGGAGGAGCTGAGAGGCATGATGGTTGACGGTATCATCAACGCGTAGAGGATCATCCATGCCTGCTGCGAGGGCATTGCATGCTCCGCGGCTGGAACCGGTTCGTCTTCTATTCCGTTTCTACGGCGTAAGCCAATCCGACGGAGGATTGCAATGGGGGTACTTTCCACGCAGTATACCTTTGCGACGGGGGCGAGAGGTTTCGGCCGGGCGATCCAACTCTTTAGCGGTTCAGGGAGATTTATTTATGATACCTGTTGAGGGCGCAAAGGGTAAATGCGATGTTGCGTCGATGGGTGTAGTCGAATGCGGGGAGAGAGTGGCTAGTGGCGATTATCTGAATCAGGATTTGCAGGATTCTTAAGGATTTTCGGGATAGCGGGCGACCGGTTGCTGTCTGTTGGGCGGGTATTTCTTGCGGCGGATGAAGGGATGGACTGCATGGCGACATGGGTACGGGACGCGGCCAGTCAGGTGGGTGCGGTGAACATTGGGGGTTGGGATTGTTTGCGTGCAATCAGAGAGGTACAGGGCGGGCACAGGGGCTGCGCCTATGGTGTCGATTTGGAAGAGGGTGAAGGCGACGTGTGTGGGAGTACGAGGGCAGGCACAAGGGCTGCACCTGCGGGAGCAGGACGGGGGATGGGGCGAAGCACGGTCGCCGCGGGTGGACAAGGTCATATTGCGCTCACACTCGATGCGGCGGGGGTTGTAGGAGAGGGGGCGTTGCGGGGGCGGAGCCCCCGCACAAGGGAGGGCCGAATAGGCCCGACCGCCCAGAACTGCAGTTTTTAGTTTTTAGTGGTTAGGGGGCAGTGACTCGACAATATATCGGGGACGGATTTGAGGGCCAGAGATGACTTAATTGCTGCCTGAGGAATTCAAGAGTTCACCCCCAAATGGGGGTGCACACGGTTAGAGGGTGTCATTGACAAAACGAGGAGGGCGTGCCAAGATGCAGGGACCAGCACTGAACTCATCGACACCGCTCATAGACGAGAGGCATTTCTGGCAGTTTAATCACCCTGGAAAACCTGGTGGCCGGCTCAGGCCGGTCTGCGGTGGGTCGCGCGCCCGAGGAAACTTTGTGTTCGCATCCACGCTGCGGCCTGCCCTGCAATTGGATGGCCCGGCGCGTGCCGGCCGGACTGCGTTTGCGTAGCTTTAGGCTTTCAATGCGCCGGCGACGGGCCCGCCGAGGGTGCGTTGACAGGCCGGCCACCTTCGAAAAGGAATCGCCCAAATGAAAGCAATGATGTACCGCGGCCCGTGGAAGATGCCGGTGGAGGAGCTTGAGGAACCTACGGCGCCGGCGGGCAAGGTGGTTGTGGAGGTGGAGGCGGTGGGCATCTGCGGGTCGGATGTGCACGGGTTCACCGGCAGGAGCGGGCGGCGCACGCCGGGCATCGTGATGGGCCATGAGTTTGCGGGCACGGTTGGCGAAGTGGGGCCGGAGGTGGAGGGCTACGCGGCCGGCGACGGTGTGGTCGTGATGCCTTTATTTACGGTTGCGCCTGGGACAGATCCGTATCCGATCAACCTTTCGCCTCACCGGCGGTTGACGGGCATGAACGAGCATGGCGCGTATGCGCAGCGGGTTGCGGTGCGGGCGGCGCAGCTGTTTCCCAAGCCTGAGGGCCTAAGCTGGCAGAGGGCGGCACTATGCGAACCGATGGCGGTGACGCTGCATGCGGCGCGCATTACGCCTATCAACCCCATGCAGAAGGTGGCGGTGGTTGGCGTGGGGCCGATTGGGCTGCTGGCGATGCTGGCGGCGCGCCTGAAGGGGGCGGGAACGGTGATTGCGGTGGACCGTTCGGCGCACCGGCTGGAGCTAGCCGAGGAGCTGGGGGCGGACGCGGTCATCAACGTTGAGGAGACGGACGCGGCGGCGTCGATTCGGGAGATGACGGACGGTGGCGTGGACGTGGCGTTCGAGGCGGTAGGGCTGAGCCCGACTGCGCAACTGTCGGTTGAGGCGACGCGCAATGGGGGAAACGTAACCTGGATCGGAAACAATGCCCCGATGATCGAGTTGGACATGCAGAGCATCGTTACGCGTGAGATGAGCGTGCGCGGCTCTTATGGGTTTGACGAGACCGATTTTGCGGCGGCGATCGAAGCCCTGTCTTCGGGCCGACTGAACGTGGACCCGCTGGTGGAGATGGTGGCGCCGCTGGACGACGGGCCGGAGCTGTTTCGCAGCCTGGCCGCGGGCGAGAATGACCTCGTCAAGATCATTTTGAAACCGTAGACGAATCGGATAGATGTGATAGGCGCA
>DAOUHY010000338.1:0-2602 GCA_034428435.1 Caldilineaceae bacterium
GATCGAGCAAGGCGCGCGTGTCGGGATCGTCCCCGGACTGCAGGACATATGCGCAAGCTTCCAGCCACTTATGGAAGTTCGCGCGCCAGGAATGGCCGTTTCGTGAGCGGTTCATTCCGGTGGGATTGACCTTGAGCGTTTCCAGGCCGGCCGCGATTCCCGCCTTGTCGCCCGCCGCGTAGGCCCTGAACGGCGCGGTCTGGTCGTCTACGTCCAGCCAGGCCAGGAACGACGGGATGCCATTCGTCCGGTTGGCATGCATGCGCGTGTTCCAGAATCCTTCGCGCATGGTAACGGCCTGCACCGGGACGGGTTTGAGAGGGGCAAAAGGGCTGGCGACGGTGGACACTACGCCCGCCTCCTGCCAATGAGGGATATGTCGATTGTCTGACATGCAAATCTCCTCCCTGGGAACGTGCGCATCCTGTCAGCACGCGGCCGTCTCGCCGCCCCGACGCGATACGCAATTCGGAACCTCACTCCATCTGGACTTCCGTCGCGCCGGCGGCGAGGAACGGGCCGAGCGTTTCACCCCGCAACAGCTTGTCCAAATCGTCCAGAAACTCCAGATAGGTGCCCTGCCAGCCAAAGTGGTCCCAGAACCAGCCGTCATACGGCGACCCGGCCGTGGCCTCGCCCTTCGGAACGTCGGCGTAGCGGACGCGCATTGCCTCGATCTGTTCTGCCTGCAGCCGCCCCAGTTTGAAGTCCAGGTACAGCCCGAAACAGTCCACAAAGATGCGCACGTCGTTCACGTTGGCTTCAAGCAGCCCGGCGACGTGGGCAAAGGAATCCGGGTCAATCTTGCCATCCAGTTGCCGCCACGCCGCCAGCACGCTTTCCATGTGGGCGATGCACGGCCTCTTCTCGGCCATCAGCTCGGCGGCATAGGCGGGTGTCAGCGGCACGCGGTTGAAGATGAGCTGGTAGCGCGGATCGTTGCGCAGCGCTTCACCCTCCTCCTCGGGATAGGCGTCGAGCGGCAACGCCAGGCCGAGGACGTCCTCCCCTACGCGATCCATGCCCGGATGCAGGTAGTCGGTCCAGATTCGCCACGGACCGTTGAGGCGTGTGTCCAGGTAGCTGTAGCGCGCAACGTAACTGTGGCACTGGGTCAAGCCGCTGCGGCTGAACAGCGCGCCAATGGTGGCGGGATAGGTCTCGCGCAGGCCGGGAAGGAACGCGCGCGACTCCGTGCCGTACTCCATCGTCAGCCACTCGGACAGGATGTCGTCCGGATCGAGGTAGGGGTTCCAGCACAGCTTGCCGTAGGCATACCAGTTGGAGAGATTGAGCGGATGGTCTACGTGTTCGGGATGGATCCCCAGATTGGCGTCAAACCCGTCACAGTTTTTGTCGGCCGCCTTGAGGAACTCTTCCTGCCAGCGGTGGGCCATGGAGCAAGGCAGGAAGTTCAGCCCGGCCGTATCGCCCACCAGCGCAAGCTCGAACACGTAAGGGGAACGCTCGCCCGGTCGATTGCCGATGTGGCGCCAGATCGGATGCGGCGGATAGGGCGGACGAAAGTCCCAGTACAGGTGGCAGGGCGCGATGCGCACATTCGCTGGAAGCTCATCCCCCCAGTCCCCGAACAGCTCTGTTTCGGATTTGGCGTAAGCGGCCTGGTCGGTGACCGCAGGCCAGAGCAGCTCTCCGCCGATAGTGGCCAGCGCCTCGCTGACCAGACGCATGCCGGCCAGAACGCGCTCGCGAACCGGCAGCGCGCGACAGCGCTCGCAGTCGTCCTCATGCGGACCTGGCGCGTTCTCGCCGGCGCCCCAGACGATGGCATTGCGGACCGACGGCATGGTATCGGCCAGACGCGCGGCAAAATCGTGCCACTGCGCGCGGACAGCATCGGAAAAGGGACAGACGTCTTCATAGTTCCCGTTTTCGTCCGGCTCGGCATAGTGGAGGGACAGACCGACCGTTACGCCGAAGCGGTCCAGAAAGCGGGCGAACTGCTCGACCGGCTCGGCGTGGGAAAGCCAGCGTTCGAACTGTGAGCCTCTGGCCGCGTATTGAGCGAAGAGGCCGAGGTTGTTGACGCGCATGGCCAGCAGCCGCCGGGCGAGGTCCAGGTACTCCGGGCACTCTTCCGGGCGCAGCATCTTTTCGTAGTCCAGGATACTCTTGAAAGGCAGACACCAGACCTTGTTCGAAGGCGTTTCCCACATCCGCAGCGCGCGCACCGGGAAATGCGGGCCATCGGTCAGCGCTGTGATGGTCTGGTTGCGCCGGGCGCGGTCGATGCACTCCTGCACGCCATACAGAACGCCCCGCCCATCGCCGCCGGTGATGCGCAAGTCAGCGCCGTCGTTCACCGCGATGCGAAATTGCTCCGGCTTCAAGTCGGTCCCGGCGGTGTCCAACCAGGCCGTAACATTCCCTTGATCGGAATGAGTCCCGATGGTTGGCCTTATACCACCCAGCTTTTCGATCCAGCGTGCCAACTCGTCGGCGGCAGTCTGAACGCGTGGACTGGCATCGCGCGGGATTCTGATCGCATCGATCACTGGCATCTGCATGTCTGTGTTTACCTCCTACGATTCTCGCTTCAACTCAAGTGGTCAACCGGTAGGGTTGTATTAAGTGGCTGCGT
>DAOUHY010000339.1:0-1817 GCA_034428435.1 Caldilineaceae bacterium
GCGATTCCGAATAGGGGCAGGGATAGAGAATCGGTTCAATGCCGACAAAGAGGACGTAGGTGAAGTATTTCCGACCGAGGAATCCGCCGAGAGCAGTGCTGAGGAGCACTGTTGCCAGCAGGATGCTGAGTTTTGTCATCACTGTCCGCTCCTCAGCGTTCCCGGGGGCAGTGGGTCATGGTAGAGGAAGTCGAGGACGCAGCTTCTCTGCGGCTGGTAGCGAATATGGGTGGGGTCGATGGACGGCCAGGCATAGTACCATTTTGCACCTTCGGATACGGGTTGGTCCGTGTATTCCCAACAGTTGTCTGCGGTCTCTGAATCCTGGCAGGGGTAGACGAAGGGTTCCCGGGTGGTGAAATAGATGGAGCTGAGGTAGTAACTTGCAACGCTGCTGATGCTCGTGCATCCGATGACAAGCGCTGCGAGCAGGCTGGCAAATTTTGCTTTGGACATTTCTCCCCCTTGTCTTGTGCGGGGTCGTGTCAGCGTCGGGTCTGACCGTTGCCCCGCACAAGACGGGTTGTGCCACAGCTTACTACACGGGATTCGGCCGGATCAGGAGTGGGTTTTGTGTAACTCACCCGAATCCGGCATTGCCATAGTTTGGATGGAACTTGGATTCCGGTCATCCCATGCGTGCTGCGGACAAGTATAAAGGTTAGCAGATTTGCGCGGCGGTTTCTCGCCAAAAGGGGACCAGTTTCGGGAACTTGCACTTCCTATATTGGTAGTTGGGGCGTGGCCGGGCTTTTTTTGTTCTGGGGTTGTTGCGGATATGAGGCGGAATTAAGGGTCAAGCTTTGACGAATTCCAGGATAGTGAGGTTCAGGTTGGGGGAGCGATTGAAGAAGTGGAGCATCTCAAAGCAGACGACCTAGTTGGCTTCGTTGTAGTCGAGGACGATGCCGGGTGCGACCCCTTCGGATTCGATGATGGTGGCGTTGTCAAGGCGGAGGTAGAGGGCGTCGGCTTCTTGGTTGATGTGTAGTTTCATGTCGATCAGGTTGTGCAGGCGGTGGGCGGCGAACTTAGCCTTCAAACTATGTGCGTCTCCTGCGAGAGGCTCGGCGTCTCCGGGATGGCGGTGCCGGGATTGCCCCTGCCACAGGAAATTCGATCACGAAGCGCGGCGTGAATGGGTGGTTCGTGACGTTGACTGACTGAATACGATCAAGCCGGTATGACCGATTCTCTCCACTGCCTGAACGGATGCCATGAAGGAGGATGTTGCCAGCTCTCGTACGCCTCAGGGAATACGGTTCAATCAGTCGATACTGCCGGTTGTAGCCAAGTTCAACGAGCAGACGGTTGACGGCGGCGAACCGCACGGGCTCGAGAAGGCTGCCTGGACCGGTCTCCCAGAATGTTGGAGGAGGCGTCCAAAGTTCCTCGTTTTCATTGAGAGGAACAGGTTTGAGTTCCTCGGCGGACTCTTCTCCAAGAAGCCATGCAAAGATGTGCGGCACGTCCGCCCAGAAGTGATCGAAATCGGGAAGAGCCCGTAGTTGGTGCGCCAGAATGTTTGCCCACTCGCTCTTCAGTTCCTCAAACATCGGCGAGGCTTGGATGCTTCCGGCTGAGGGGACCGGAATTCCTTTGGCTTGGCACTTGTGTCTTAGGCCCCGTTGACATTTCGTTGGAGCCAAATCAGTGTAGAAGCAAAGTGCAAGAAAGCGATGAAACGACGTGCGAGTTTGTCATAGCGAGTGGAAATGCGTCGACACCACTTGAGTTTGTTGATGAAACGTTCGACAAGGTTGCGTTCTCGGTAGCGGATGCGGTCATAGTCCCGTGGTTGCTTTCGACCGCTGCGG
>DAOUHY010000340.1:0-4347 GCA_034428435.1 Caldilineaceae bacterium
AGCACGAGGTCCCAGCCGATTTGTTGCCGCTGGATGAGGCGTGCGAAGGCATCGATCAGGCGCAGCAGATTTTTGCGGGGCTGGATGGTGCCGACGTAGAGCGCGAAGGGACGCTGGTAGGAAGGCGCGGCGGCCGCGTCCTGGTCGGGAGCGGATGTTCGCGGCACAGGGGCTTCGTGGACGACACGGATTTTGGCTTCGGGCACGCCGTAGAAGCGCTGCAGGTCGCCGGCGGTGTGGCGGCTGACGGCGATGATGCGCTTAGCGGCGGCGGCGCTCCAGCGGGTGGAGAGATCGAGATAGAGGCGCTGGACGGCGGTATGAGAGCGGGGGAAGTAGCGATAGCCGAGATCGTGGAGCGTGACGACGGTGGACGGAAGAAGGGGCGGCGGCAGGAAGGGGACGACGTGAGCGGGCACGAAGAGCACATGCGGCGGGCGGCGGCAGAGCTCCCAGGCGAGGGTGCGGTGGGTCCAGAGGCGTTTGCCGGGCAGTGTGCGGACGGTGACGGCGCTTTCGTCATGCGGGGGCGGGGCGGCGCCGCGCATGGCTTCGGCTGTGGGCTCTTCCGGCGTGTAGAGGCGGAAGGAAACGCGATCGCTGGGCTCGGCGAGCATGTGGCCGATGATCTGGCGGGAATAGAATTCGGTGCCGGTGGGCTCGGTGCGCAGGCTGCGGGAGGCGTCGATACCTATAAGGAGAGGAAAGAGTGAAGAGGAGAGAGGAGAGAGGGTCGCTTGCGACTCGCTTCCCGATCCTTGTAGTTCACTTCTCACTGAGGACTCCAGCATGTATTCCGGCCGCGGCCAGTTCCTCCGGCCCGATCGGGCCTTTCCGGAGCAGTTGCGGCTGCGGTCCGCTGAGGTCGAGCACGGTGCTGGACTGGGCTATAGGGGCGGGGCCGGCGTCGATGAGGAGGGGGATGCGGCGGTCGAGCTGGTCGAGGACGGCGGCGGCTGTCGCGCATGGGGGCACGCCGCTGCGGTTGGCGCTGGAGGAGGCGAGGGGTCCGACGCGACGGGCGAGCGCGCGCAGGAAGGGGTGCGCGGGAAGGCGGACGCCGACGGTGTCGCCGCCGGCGGTGAGGGCGGCGGGCAGGTTGCTGCGCGCGGGGAGTACGAGCGTGAGCGGGCCGGGCCAGTAGCGTTCGATGAGGGCCTGGGCCGCGGGGGCGCCGGCCGTGCGTGCTACTGCGCTTGCCTGCTCCGCGTCACCGAGCAGGACGGGCAGCGCCTTATGGTCTGGGCGCTCCTTGACGGCGAACAATTGATCGATGGCGGCGGCATCGCTGTAGAGGCAAACAAGGCCGTAGACGGTATCGGTGGGGACGCCGATCACGGCGCCCTGCTGCACTGCGACGGCGGCCTGTTCGAGCGCGCCGGTTTGGTCAGCCGCGATAACGACTGTCATCGGTTCTGCTCCGCTACAGATGGTAGATTTGGCTGCGTCGGCCTTTGCGAAGCGGGCGTGTTCGTGCCTCTGCATAAGGCTGCGCAGTTTTTCCTTTACTGTGCGCTGTGTATACTTTACAGTGCCCTGTGTATACTACTGATGGCTTAACGGTACGTCAACAATCATTGCGATATGAGAGACGAACACCCATTTGAAGATCTTCTGGTGCTGATAAAGGGCGCCGGCGACCTGGCCACGGGTGTGGCCTGGCGGCTGCACCGCTGCGGCATCCCGGTGGTGATGACCGAACTGCCCCAACCGTTAACAGTGAGGCGGACGGTGGCCTTTGCGCAGGCCGTGTACGACGAAGAGCATGAGGTGGAGGACGTCACGGCACGCAGGGCGCTGGCGGCGGATGTTCCGGATGTGCTGGATGCGGGCGAGATCCCGGTTGTGGTCGATCCGGAGATGGAGGCAATAGACGAGCTGGCGCCATCGGCGGTTGTCGACGCGATCGTGGCGAAGTGCAATACGGGCACGACGCTGGAGAGCGCGGCGTTCGTGGCGGCGCTGGGGGCGGGTTTTGAGGCCGGCGTTGACTGCCACGCGGTGATCGAGACGAATCGCGGCCCCAACCTGGGGCGGGCGATCTGGGAAGGCGGGGCCGAAGCCGATACGGGCACGCCGGGCACCATTGGGACGCCGCTTACCGGGCAGGAATCCGGGGAAGGCAGCGCTGGCGGCCCGACAGAGGACGTTTCGGCGGCGCGCGTGCTGCGCGCGCCTGTAGCGGGGCGCCTTCAGGCATTGGCGTGCATCGGCGACCGCGTGGAGGAGGGGGCACCTTACGGCGCAGTCGTGCAGGCCTCGGGCGAGGAGACGACGCTGGTGGCGCCGTTCAGCGGCGTGCTGCGCGGTTTGATCCATGAGAGTGTAGCGCTGCAGCCTGGGCTCAAGATCGGCGATATCGATCCTCGCGGCGAACCAGAGTACGCGTTTCGCATCTCGGACAAGTCGCTGGCTGTGGGCGGCGGTGTGTTGGAGGCGTTTTTGCACTGGCACTTTGGCCGAAGCGACGACAGCGTGACCGAAGAGTTGGGGTTCTGATGGACGGAAACCCTCCCTACGGCCCTCCCGAGCAGGAGGGCATTCAGATATATCCGATCCCCGGCATACCGCTGGTGCAGCCAGGCGATGACCTGGCAGCGCTGATTACCGAAGCAGCCGGGGCCGCGGGACTTTCCCTGATGTCCGGGGACATTCTTGTGATCGCGCAGAAGATCGTGAGCAAGGCCGAAGGGCGGCTGGTCCGCTTGGCGGATGTGACGCCGGGCGAGCAGGCGCTGCGCCTGGCAGAGGAGACGGGTAAAGACGCGCGCGTGGTGCAGGCGGTGCTGGACGATAGTAATGCAGTCGTCCGCGCGCGGGAGGGCGTGCTGATCGTCGAGCAGAGCAGCGGCTGGGTGTGCGCGCACGCCGGGCTGGACCATTCGAATGTGGCGCCGGAGGAGGAGGAGACGGTGGCGTTGCTGCCGGCGGATGCGGATGCCAGCGCGGCAGCGCTACGCGACCGGATCCTGGAGGAGACCGGGGCTACGGTGGCTGTGTTGATCAGCGACAGCCACGGGCGTCCTTGGAAGATGGGAACGGTTGGCGTCTGCATCGGCTGTGCGGGCCTGCCGGCGCTGTGGGACCAGCGGGGGCTGACCGACCTGTTCGGATATGAGCTGGTCGCCAGCGAAGAGTGCATTATCGATGAGCTGTGCGCAGCGGCGACGCTGGTGATGGGCCAGAGCAGTGAGGGGCGACCGGCGGCGATTGTGCGCGGTTACAGGCGGCCGGACGTCGCGGACGCGCCGGCGCGTTCGATCCAGCGGCCGGCGGAGAAGGACCTGTTTCGGTGACGGACAGGACAAAAAACAAAGAGGAGCGAGAGAATCTCACTCCTCCTGATGGTACCCCCGACAGGATTCGAACCTGTGCTCCCGGCTCCGGAGGCCGATGCTCTATCCACTGAGCTACGGGGGCAAGGCGCACTGAGAACGATAACACAACGGTTGCTCCTTAAGCAAACGACATTGTTCAGGCGACGCCGCGCCATGGCGCGGCGGTGTGGTTGTCGAGCCGTAGTGCACGTGATTGTAGATGACTTTCGGCCCTCCCTGTGCTATCATTCTTCGTAATTGTCCATTAACGGTTGCCAGTTGTCGGGTAGTGCGCGGCCAACGGAACTGTACACCAACCACCAGCCACAAACTCGGGCTTTTGCAGGAGTGCATTCAGTGCGGTCGCCAGAGCCTTCAACCACCTGTCTTAAGGAACGCGCCACCGTGACAACGCCAGCAGCAGTTCGAGTACAGTCTTTCGGCACGACCGTCTTCGCCGAGTATTCCGCTCTGTCACTTGAATACGATGCCATCAATCTTGGGCAGGGTTTCCCCGATTTTTCCCCGCCGGACTTTGTGATTGAGGCGGCTCGCACCGCGCTGGTCTCCGGCCACAATCAGTACGCGCGCAGCGCGGGTCATCCGCGGCTTGTGAATGCGCTGGCGGCGGTGTACAGCCCGGTTTTCAATCGTGAGTTGGATGCGCTGACAGAGATCGTTGTGACCACGGGCGCGACCGAGGGAATTTACGCCACGGTGCAGGGGCTGGTGGACCCGGGCGATGAGGTGATCCTGATCGAGCCATTTTACGACAGCTATCCGCCGTCTGTGATCATGGCGGGCGGAACACCGGTCTATGTTCCCCTGCGGCCCAGGCCCGGCGCCACCAGTGCGGCGGACTGGCAGATCGATATGGAAGATTTGCAGGCTGCGATCAGCGCGAAGACCAAACTGATTATTATCAATACGCCTCTCAACCCCGTGGGCAAGATGTACAGCCGCGAGGAGCTGCTGGCGCTGGCGCAGGTCGCGCAGGAGCATGATCTGCTGGTGCTGAGCGATGAGGTCT
>DAOUHY010000341.1:0-3425 GCA_034428435.1 Caldilineaceae bacterium
CGGAGGCGGTTTATAGACCTTAAGGGCAGTTCTTAGTAGTCAGTTTTTAGTGATCCCTGTCGTGCGGGGTGGTCAGACCTGTCAGGCGGTTGCAGGCATCGTGCGCGCGTGGGTGAAGTCTGAGTGGGTTACGGGGCGGGCTTGTGACGGGAGTACAGTGGCAATAGCGACGGTTTCACCATCCAGGGATGAAAACTCAGCGACGAAGGCTTCGTGATTGGGGTGGATGTGGATGATGGTGCCTACGTCGCCCGGTTTAAGTTCTTCTTGCTCGTCGCCGATAGCGGGGGCAGTGAGTACGATTTGCTGATGTTCTTTGAACACCGCTCACCTCCTACGCGGGCATGCCGTGATTAACCTGGGAATGTCGCTTCCACGGTCGACCTGCCAAACAGTTCTCACCCTCGGATTGCGCCCGTCAGGTGATTCAATCGGCCCATCCACGTTATAGCGTGGACCAAATGGAGTCTCCACAACACGAGTGACCTCGTGGGATGCCGCCTGACGGTTCAAAGCGTCTGCAAACTCCTCCCAGCGATCTACACTGAATCCAAACCTCTGAAAAAAATCTGCCTTAGCTCTACCACGCGAATTAGTGGACGATAGCAAATAGTCCGTGATCTTCTGGCGATCGACACGCGCTTGATGCGCATTGGGTAGCTTCAATCACAGTCCTCTAGTGCAACAGCCTTTCCGAATCACCGACGGTTTCAGAAGGTGTTGCCAAGTATAACATGGGGGCACCATCCGTCGAATCTGGGAAGTTTTTATTGCCCCAACCTTGCGGACGTTATTCCTGCGGACTGGCGCCGGTGGGAAGATTATCGCCGGCTTCTTTTGTGTGGCGGCCAGAGACCCAGTGGTGCTGATTTCGGCGGTAATGACGCAGCGGCTGTAAGTATAGCGGCGACCTCTAGGCAGTGCCGTTCTCGTCCACTGTGATGCGAATGATGCGGAAGGTGTAGTGGGCGTCGTCGGCGCCCTGGTCGTGGGGGGTTCCCGGGACCTGGCTGCCGCCGGTGATGGTGACTTTGCCGCAGCGGGGGGTGTGGAAATGGGCGCTGCTCATGCCTGACATCCAGAAGTCGGCGGGGTCGAGACCGACTTCACGCATTGCGCCTTTGACGTCCCAGCGCATGTGGGTGCCCCAGAGGTTTTCGGCGCGCATGCGGACGGGGATGTCGGACGAGGCTTGCTCGGCGTCTGCGATGCGTTCGCCCTCGATCATGATCCAGCCGGGCGGGGAGCAGGCGCTGCCGATTACGGTGACGGCCACGATGGGCTGCTCTTCGACGACGGTGATGTAGCCCGCGGGCGGCAGGTCGAGTTCGCGGCCGTGTCTTTCGCCCCACCAGGTGGAACGGATGGTGAAGTTGGGGTACTCGAAGGGCCAGAGGTATTCGTAGGTGGTCTGGCGCATGGTGCGGCGTTGCATGTCGCCGCCCTGGCGTACCTCGGGGTCGCTGTGCCATATGCCCCATTTTTCGTGCCAGGGGCCGTGCAGGTGTTCGTGGTAGAGTTTTTCGTCGGCCATTTTGTTCTCCCCTTCCAATCGATGATTGTTTCGTCGCGAGCAGTCAGGCGTACTGCATATTGCGCCCTTCCGGCATGCAGTAAGGAATAGAGCGTGCGTCAGCGGAGGCGCCAGGGCTCAGGCGGGGCCACTTTGTCTTGCGGCCGGCCGCTGACGTCGGCGATGGCGTTGCGCAAGGCGTTCCAGGTGACTTCACTCTTGCTCCAGCGCGCGTCTTCGAAGCTGATGGCCTGGAAGAAGACGACCTCTTCGACGCCTTCGGCGGCGGCAATCTCGGCGGCGGCGTGGACCATTTCCTGGACGCGCTCCGAGGATGCGCCCCATGCGAGCTGCCAGAGCCTAAGCTGGCATGGGCCCTGGAGATGACTCTTGGCCCCGCGGATGATCGAGCGATAGACGTCGGGATCATAGGGCGTTGTCTGCTGGGCCAGGGGCGTGGTTACAAGGAAGTCGATCAACCCCTCGGCGGTCCAGGTATCGTGGTCTTCCAGGTTTCCTTCGAGGGGCCCGGCGGCGGGTGCGGTTGCCGCGGAGGCGCTGCTGTGATCGGTTGAAGAGCGGACGACCTTTGCGGGCATTGGTTTCCCCTTGGGAATGCCCATCACACCAAAATCCTGCTGCGGCTGGAGCCATTTTTGCAGGGCGCGCGCTTGCCGCAAGAACTCGGTGACGTAGTTTGCTCGGAAACGCAGCCAGTCGGGGTCGCTATTGGGGATAGTGTAGGGGTCGCGGCCGGTCTCGCTTTTGAAGGCTTCGATGACGGGTGGGTCGTAGTGGGCAAAGTATGTGCCGTCGGCGTCGACGCGGGGGTTGCGATGGTCGCCGCCTTTCTGGAAGTCGATGGCGACGCCGTCGAAACGGTATTCCAGCATCTCGCGCAGGATTGCGAGCCGGAATTCGATTGCTTGCGGATAGGCGAAGGAGAGGTTGCCGTTCACGACCTGGCCGTCGCGGTTGCGGGTCAGCAGTTCGGGGTGTTCGCGAGAGAAGCGCGATTCCCAGCCGTGGCCGTGCGCTTCTGCCTGCTCGAGCCAGGCGTATGCTTCCATGCCCAGCTCACGGGCGCGGTCGATGAAGAGCCGCGGCGCATCGTATGTGCTGAAGTCATAGGCCTGCTGCCACCACTGCCATTCATGGCCCTTCGTTCCCCATGATCCTTCGGCGACACAGTTTTCCGGCGTCCAGAAGTGGATGCCCGGCATGTCGGCGCGGCTGGGGTAGTAGCACTGGCACTGGCGGACGCGCAGGTAGACTTTGCGGACGCCTGCCCAATGGAGACGGTCGAGTACGATCGAGGCGGCCGGTTTGCCCCACGCCCCGTAGAACCAAGCCCAGTCGAACGGACTAATAACAGCTGCGAATTTCATGGGATGGACCTCCTCGCGTGTGTTTGGCCGGGTGCTATGCGGCGGGCCGTGACTGCGGTCTGCGCTGTGCGTCATGCGGTTGTCGTTTGGGCGCCTGTCTTTCCTATGCCGACGAGGTCGAGTTCGTCGGCGAAGTGACAGGCGGCGGTGTGGCCTTGGCGCGTTGGCTTCAACTCCGGGATTTCCTCGTCACAGATCTGCTGCCGATAGGGACAGCGGGGCGCGAAACGGCAGCCGGGCGGCGGGTTGGCGGGATTGGGTACATCGCCGGTGAGGACGATGCGTTTGCTGCGGCGTCCGTGCCTGGCGACAGGCATGGGAATCGCGGAGAGCAGGGCTTCGGTATAGGGATGTTGCGGGGTCTGGCAGATGGTGATCGTGGGTCCGCGTTCGACAATCTGGCCCAGATACATAACGGCGATGCGGTCGCTGACATGGCGAACGACGGCCAGGTCATGGGAGATGAAGAGATAGGTCAGCCCGAACTGTTGCTGGAGCTGCATGAGCAGGTTCAATATCTGGGC
>DAOUHY010000342.1:0-1582 GCA_034428435.1 Caldilineaceae bacterium
CGGGTCACTACGCGTCAAGCTCGGCCGCAAGCCGTCGGAGGCGTAGCGTTACAGGCGAAGGATTCTTGGCCTGTTCGCGGCGCATCCATTCGCCGTGCTCGATCCAGTCCGTCAAATACGCGTCGACTCTTTCCTTGTTCTGCAGATAGTAGAGGATCGTCGCGTAAACCTGTTCCAGGTTAATCGATGGATACGTGTCCGCAATCTGCTCCGCCGTCTGGGAGCGATAGATGTAGTCATAGAGGACGGTCTCTATCCCCACGCGCGTGCCGGCGATGCGGATGTCGTCATCACTCAGAAAATTGAAATACTGTTCGATTTCCATGTCGAACTCCTTTCCATATCCAGCGCAAGTATACCACACCAGGCAGGTGAATCCTGATGAAACCCCTTTCGCAGCTTGTGGAGTCCGTGCCCGGAAGCCCAACAACAATGATGATGCAGAAAGGTCGCGAACTGGCCGCACAAGGGCTGGACGTGATCAATCTGGCCGGGGGCGAGCCTGATGCTGACACGCCCAAGCATATCCAGCAGGCGGCTTTTGACGCCATTGCAGCCGGAGACACCCATTATCCCCCCTCCTTCGGCAAGCCGGAGTTGCTGGATGCAATCTGCGCCAAGCTGGAGCGGGAGAACAATGTGCGGGCTGTACCCGACCAGTTGATGGTAACGCCGGGGGGCAAGTGGGCGATCTACACGACCTTGGCATCGACCCTTAATGAGGGAGACGAGGTCATGATCCTCGACCCGGCCTGGGTGAGCTATGCGCCGATGGTGCAGCTGAACGGGGGCGTGCCCGTCCACGTTTCCTTGCCGGCCGCCGACAACTTTCGCGTGGATGCCGCACAGCTGGAGGAGCATGTCAGCGACAGGACCAAGCTGATCATGATCTGTTCACCCAGCAACCCGACGGGGCGGGTGTTGACACAGGAGGAACTCGACGACATCGCCGCCGTCGTGCAGCGGCACGATCTGTATGTGCTCAGCGACGAGATTTACGAGCATATCCTTTACGACGGGGCCCGTCACCGCTCGATCGCGAGTATGCCCGGCATGGCTGACCGCACAATCATCGTAAACGGGTTCAGCAAGAGCTACGCCATGACCGGCTGGCGGTTGGCCTGGCTGGCAGCCCCTTTACCTGTTGCCAAACTGGCTCGCGCCTATCAGACCCAGACCGTAACATCCGCTGCAAGCTTCTCCATGGTTGCCGGAGCCGCCGCCCTCAACGGGCCGCAGGACTGCGTCCACGAGATGGTGGCCTCCTACACACAGCGGCGCAACTTCGTCCTGGACGCTCTTGAAGAGATCCCGGGCATCCGCAGCAGCCCCATCGAAGGTGCGTTTTACCTATTTGCCCAGTTTACGCAGACCGAGAAGAAGAGCCTCGAGATTTCTCAGATCCTGTTGGAGGACGGCCTGCTGGCTACAACACCCGGCATCGCCTTTGGCGAAGCAGGTGAAGGCTACGTCCGTTTCAGCTTCGCCACCGCGATGGAAGACCTGGAAAAGACCGTTGAGCGATTGGCCCGAATCGTGCCGGGTCTCTGAGGGCCGCTATGGATATTTCTCCTCTGCAGTA
>DAOUHY010000343.1:0-1585 GCA_034428435.1 Caldilineaceae bacterium
GAGGAAAGTGTGGGAAATGGAGGGCGAATTAGACTTGCGCCCTATGCGCACCGTGATAAGTACGCTGCGACGCAGGCTGAACGACGACGCTGTCAACCCCACCTATATCTTCACCGAGCCGCGCGTCGGTTACCGCTTTGCAAGCCCCAAATCGCGTAAGGAGGATCCGTACATATCATCGTGAAGCGCATCCAACCAGAAATCGTAACCGACCCGCGCCGTTAATTGCGGGGACATCGAAGTTGCTTTGTCCGGTTCTGTCTTCCAAAAGTGCGAGGGTGACGGTGCAAGGAGAAAAATGAGCAGAAAAATTGAATTCTACTGTTCGCATCGGAGATGACGTCGTCCGGAGTGAAGATCTGGCGCGGGCCAAGAGGAGTGTTTCAGACAGATTCATGAGAAGAATGTCGCGCTATTGCAATCTCGAAAATCCTTTAATCCTGAAAATCCTGATTCAGACAGGCCGCAGACTGGATCCGGCCTGAAACCTACTCATGAAGCACCCATCCCCGCCGTCACCCGCCCCTGCGCCGCCTGCTTGACCTTGTGCCACTTCTCCATCCACGCATTCCTGCCCTTATGGCGGATAATATCATGGATCGTCGCCCGCGGTTGGTAAGGAAGATACATACCGCAATGCCACGCCAGGTTGCGGTAGACCATGAAGTCACCCGGCCCCAGATAGACCTGCACCGCACCCGGCATCGAGCGGCAATGTTCAAAGTAAAACTGCTCCGCCTCGGCGTCGCTCCACTCCGCCGGCGCCTCCTTCATCACCGGGTCGCCCGTAGATTGGACCTCGTCAGGAAGATCCTGCTGCCGCAGATGGCTGCCCGGCACATACCACGTGCAGGCGTCGGCGTAAATCGCACAGTTGACCTGGTTGAAATAGCGCAGATCGTTCCACACCGTCGCCATGAACGACTCCATCTCCGCATCGCGCGCCTCCGCCGGCACCTCCACCACGCCGTCCCGGTGCCAGCCGCAGTGCCACGGCCGTTCCAGCGGCTCAACCAGCAGCCCCATGATATCCAGGTGCGCGTGCGTATACCCCGGTCCCAGCAACCGGTCAACCGTCTCTCGCAGTACGTCCAGCTCTGCATAGTCCCTGAACGGTTGCAGATCGATGTACTCCTCGTATTGGTCCAACGGTTGGATCCGTTGCGTCTGCGGCCCGTTGAGCTCGTGCGCCAGCGCACGCGCCCTGTCCGCCTCGCGCCGCAAGTCCGTCAGGAGCGAGGGCGGTACAATCCCCCGAAATATCAGGAAGCCCTGCTGATGGTACTCATGCACCATCCAGTCTTCGAACTGAAAAGTCATCGCTGCCCTCCTGCGTTTCCGCCTTCCGGGCGCGTACTGCTGGGTCCGTCCGTATCGGGCAGCCAGGCCCAGTCCGGACAATGGAATCGTGTTTGAGCTTGCATTAAGACAGTACCATTGTTACGATGAATCACGAAACGGCGATCTGGCCCGGTCCGGGAGCATTTCATAGGACTACAGCACTGGCAGAACTGTCCGGTATCAGGGCTACGGGGAAACCAGGCGAAGCCTCTGCTTAAGGCGATTGCTCTCCAATTTTCTATCA
>DAOUHY010000344.1:0-30433 GCA_034428435.1 Caldilineaceae bacterium
GGCTTGTGTGCTCGACTCTACACCAAATTGACTGCACATACCCTCTGCATCTATATCAACCGTCTCTTGGGCGCACCTGAATATCTGAAAATCAAGAAATTGGCCTTTCCCAACTAGCATAACGCCCGACTACTAACTACTGACTACTAACTACCGCAGTTCTGGGCGGTCGGGCCTATTCGGCCCTCCCTTGTGCGGGGGCTCCGCCCCCGCAACGCCCCCTCTCCTACAACATGCCTCGCCGACCTGGTGTCGATATTCGTAACAGGTCCCTGATCGAAGGTGTCTGGCCGGACCACGTCCCGCCAGTCCCATCAGATCCCCGCAGGTGCCGGCCTTCTGCCTGCCCTCGCACCCTCGCCAACTGACGGACGCCACCGTACGGCCAGGCCTGGCGCCTGCACTGCGCCTCGTCCAAAGACGTTAAACAGTTCCAGCCACCCGTGACACTGATTCCCCGCCAGACTGTTCCCACCCCAAAACTGGAATGCACCCTCCAACATTGAGCTCTTTGACATCCGCCCCCTCATGGGGTCAAATAGTGCTGGCCTTTTCGATACGTAAGTGCTCCTGCCATTCACGAAAGTCTCTCCCATGACGACGCAACCCAACATCCTGGTAATCCTTACAGACCAGCAGACACATGCCGCGCTGAGCGCACATGGTAATCACTACCTGCACACACCGCACATGGACTCCCTCGTCCGCAGCGGGCTGAGTGTCCAAAACGCCTACTGCGCCTCACCTGTCTGCGGTCCATCCCGAGGCAGCCTGCTCTCCGGTCGGCTGCCGCACCGGACAGGCGTCGAGGTCAACGGGCCTGCGGTCAACCCCGGCATCCCCACGATGGGCGCACACTTTCGCCAGGCCGGTTACCGACCCTTCTACGCCGGCAAGCTGCATCTGGGGCCGAATCCCAGGCAAGGCATTGAGGAAGTCGGTGGCAGTCAGGGCTTCGAGTTCCTCTGCGACGAATACCCTGTAGGGATACCCCGTCAACTCGGCACCGACACCGATCCCGTATGGACAGACCATGCCGTAGAGTTCCTGCATAGCCAGGGCCCTAAAGACTCCGGATCCGATGACCCTTTCCTGCTCGTGGCTTCCCTCCACAACCCCCACGACATCTGCTACTGGGTGATGGAATGGCGCCACATCGTCGATCTCCCTTCCGACATCGAACTCCCTCCGCTCCCCGCCAACTTCCAGCCCGTCCCGGACGAGCCGGAATTCGTCGGCCTCTGCCGCAACCGCACCGAGTACGGCCCCGAGATGAGCTGGACCCACAACTGGGACGAAACCGACTGGCGCCGATACCTCTACGTCTACAACCGCCTGACCGAACGCGTCGACGAGCAAATTGGCCGGCTGCTCGGGGCCTTGGAGGAAAGTGGTCTCGTCGACGACACGTTAGTCGTCCTGACCAGCGATCATGGCGAAGGAGTCGCTGCCCACAAATGGGTCACCAAACTGATGCTGTGGGAAGAAGTCGTCAGAGTGCCCTTCGTGATAAGTCTGCCGGGGGCGGTTCCAGAGAACCACGTGGACCGCACGCACCTCGTTTCCGGCGTTGATCTGCTGCCGACGCTGTGCGACTACGCAAACATCGCCGCCCCGGAAGGAATTGACGGGCAAAGTGTTCGCCCGGCAATCGAAAATCCGGCCGTGCCAGGGCGTTCGAATCTTGTTACGGAGCTGCAGCCGTTCTTGGACGACGAAACGAAAAAGGGCCGCATGCTTCGCACGGCCCGCTACAAATATCTCGTCTTTTCCCACGGACAGCGCCCGGAAATGCTCTTCGACATGGAAGTCGACCCCGGCGAGACGCATAACCTGGCCTACCTATCGGACTTCGCAGAAGTCCTGTCCGAGCACCGCAAACTGCTGAGTAGGGAGGTCACAGAAACTGCGGATTCTTTCAATCTGCAGATTGCATTGAATTGCTGATTAGAAACACTTTGAGGCTCTTCCTTTTTGCCCGTAGACGCATCCCTCTAGTCTGCAGGCGGGAACCATTCCCTCAATGCCTCTTTCAATTCCTGAAAGGCCCTATCTTCGCATCTGGCTAACGAAACTTTCTGCGCAAGCCGATAGTAAAGTGAGGAGCTTCGACTCTTCTTTGCCCTGCGAAGTGCAGCCTTGAAAGCCAGAGCGGGCCGTTCTGGCTTGACTTCACCTTCTTTCAACCAGGATTCGTCCCGCAACCATTGGCGCAGCTTGGAATTACCGCTTTTCCACCCAGCCACTTCTGCGACGTGAGGAGAGGCTCCCCAAACCCATGCCTCCAATTCAGGTTCCAGAACAATCGCCTTTGCCCGGTTCCCCCACCCAGTCCGACCGAAATCCCTGTTAAGATTCTTCTGCAACTCCAGCGGGGGAATCTTTTCTCTCCCACTTCCATGATGATCAAACAAGAGTAATCCAAAGCGATATTGCCCCGAGAAGATTGACAGAAAGGTCACCCCGCGCTGAGCGCAACCTGGGTCATGCTGTTCTTCCACTCGCACATCGACATCAATCTTCCTGATTCCTAGTGCTTCAGGTCTCTCAAAGATGCCCCTCAGGGTCTGGGCCATATCTTTGTCAGCAGCGAGAACTATCAGATCCTTTATCTTCACCCCAAAACTCCAGAAGCGAGAAGTGATCCCAGCGCCACTTCTCCTTGCCACTCTCGAAGCAAGGGGTGCTCAGAGCCCAGGACAATGTCTGTCGCACCGCTCTCGTTTTTGGCAAAGCACAGTACGTCGTCGATGGCGGCCGAGTTCAAAACTACAGTTGAATGGCTAGCCAACAGAATCTGCGCGTCGTACATAGATGAAAGCGAATCATACGCGGTAGCCACTGCACCTGGATGGATGCCATTCTCAGGCTCCTCAACTAGATATATTCCCCGAAGATCGGGAAGGTAAGCGGGCAAAGTTAGTGCCGTAAGCCGAAGAGTCCCGTCTGAAACTAGCCACGACGGCACCTCTAGCCCTCCGGCATACTTGTAGATCATGTAACGATGTCTATCTTCAGGTCGTTCAGTAGTTGATATGCCTCGCAAATCTGGTAAGGAGGTCTGCAGGTGACTGATCCAATCGCTAAATCTGTCTGGGTCGTCATACTGTAGGCGATCCACGACCCAAGGAAGGTTTGACCCGTCAGACAAGAATCCTGTAACCCTTGTCGGCGGGCTGGGTCTGCGAATCTCAAGGCTATTCAAAACAAAATGTTGGACTCCTTCGTTCAAGTAATTCTTAAACCAAGTTGCAACAGGTAAAGCTTTTTCATCAGCAGGCAGATTCCCTAGCGCAGACCGCTTGGAGCCTAGCCTGAATGCGGGCGCCCACCCTTTACCAGGCCTGTCGTACGATTCACTATAGAAGTTGTCGTTTCCTTCTTCCACCTTACTTACTACCATTCTTTTGCTGCGTTCTCGGCTTGGAGTTACTAAGGTCTTTACTGTGCCAAGAGTTGCAGGAAAGAGCGACCGCTGCACTGGATCAGGTTGTAATGCCTTCTTGAGCAGGAATTGCTCTGACTTAAACTCAAACTGCCGATCGGTAGAATCAAATCCGATGGAGACTTCGTATCTAGCCGTTTCGAACTCTGGTCTTGCTGTCAGATTGCGGAGTTCTTTTGGAATTCGGGCTTCGACGGCCAATTCAAGTCTGTCGCCCTCGCGGCGAAATAAAAGCTCTTGTGGATTGTTCGTTCGTACCTCCAGGGCAGCTTCTAGTCCATCTGATACAAGATCCTGCAAAAAGGAAACAACATCCAAAAAAGTCGTTTTGCCAGACGCATTGGGCCCTACCAAGACGTGAAATGGCTTGAGCGGCCTGGAAATGTAGCGCAAGCATCGGTAGTTGAGGACTTCAATCAGAGTGATCATGGTTCGCCTCCCCTCCGCGTCCAGAATGCCAGATACGGCGGGCTGACCGCCTTGAAGTGCTCCCACGAGCCCGGCTCTGGGTCATCCTCCCAGGTCGTGTGCTCACTGAACGCCAGGATTTCGAAGCCGCTCTGAATCAAGCCGTTGACAAACGTCGGCATCGTGTGCCGAAACTCCCTCGGGCCCGGTACTTCTATCTTGGAGCCATCCTCGCCTTCGACGCCCCACGTATCGGTGCCATAGATGGCAACCACATCGACCTCACCGTCTCTATAGATCGAATTGGATGAATATCCCCTGACCGGATCGTAGTCGTCGGGATTGAAGGTCTGTGTATACGGATTGTGCCACTGAACGTGGTACAGACCGCCCGCCTTTAGAACACGCGCCACCCCGGCAAAGACAGGGCGGACCTCCGGCACAAAATTTATCGAAAAGGGCTGGAAGACGATGTCGAAAGAGTCTTCATTGAATCGGGAAAGATCCCGCATGTCGCCCTGCAGGAGAACGGGCGAGTGCCCGTAATGTTCGGCCGCCACCCGGTCCTTCTCCAGCTGCTCATCAGAAAGATCAAGAACGGTTACCGCTGCCCCCAGCAGACCCAACGCGGCCGACTGCTGTCCCCCGCCGCCCGCAAGCACCAGTACGCGCTTATCCTGAACGTCACCTAGCAAGCCCGCCTCGTCCACCATCTCTCGCGCTGCGGATTCGTCCAACTCCAATTTGGGCCGCGAGTACAGGACTCCGGCGCGTGCCAATCCGTTCCAGCGCTCTCGATTGAAACTGGAAAGTTCATCCATATCCGCTAACTCTCATGGTCTTTTCAATTGGTCTTTGAATAATGTCGAAAGGGAGAGTGGTTCGCCTTCGAGACAAGAATCGCCCTGCATAGAGAAGCTGACCTGACTTCCAAGGTACGCTACACGATTCGGGTTTCTAGAATCGACTTGCCTCCTGCTGCTCCTGATTTCCCAACAACGCCTGCCAACATGCTTGGCGGATGATCCGCTCCTTGTAGTGGTCGCTCTGTGAGACCCCAAGTGGATTGCCGAAGGAGAGGATGTTGACGGCATCCTGCGCCTTGTCGCGCGCGTCCCAATCGCGAGCCCGGTTCAGCACCGCCGGGTCATGGTTCCACGAAGGGGCACTGTTCCCACTGGTGCGGTTGAACAGGAACTTGATCATGTGGCGCTTGCCACCTGATCTGTTGCTCGCCGTTCCGTGCCACAAATCATAGTGGGTGATTGCGAAAGTACCTGCCGGTACGGTCAGAGGAACTTGGCCGCGAATGTTGCTGTACGTCGCCATTCTGTCAGTCGGCGCGTTGCGAAACTGCGTCCCCGGAACGATGACCGTTGGGCCCATCTCCGCAGTGATAGTGTGCGGGTAGTACAACCCCAACAAGCGATCGATTGTCGTGTCGCGGTTGTTCGTCCCGTCCTGGTGCCACTGCATGTCCCCTGATCCGGGCAGTTTGCAGTGCCAGTGCCGGTGTGAATTCACAGCATAGTCCTCGCCAAGAAGACTGATGAGCGCCCCTCGCACCTGCGGATGCTCCACCACTTGCCAGAGGTCGGGCACCGAATCGGTAATCGCGTCGCCCGGGTTCGCGGTCAACCCGTCCAGCTTTTCGGAAATCTGCTCGTTTAGGCCCGCCGGCAGGTCCAGTTCGATAACGTGGTAGCCGTTTACCAGAAAGCGCGCCATGTCAACGTCAGTCAACAGGTATTCGTTGTCTGTCATGGAATTACCTCCATCTTCTGCAGGACAAACTCATAGCCGACTACATCGAGATCGGTATCGCTGAAAGGGGACTGCAATTGCGGGAACTGAACGATCTGCCAGCCGTCAACAACGGCGTCATGTACGGTCGTGTAAGGCCATTCAAACTCCCCGCCGCTGATTTCGACCCGAAAACCCTTTACCGGTTCTATCAGTGTGTACCCCAATATCTCCGAAAACACGCTAGGCGTCCTCGCATGCAGGTACAGAAGTCGCTGGCGAGGTTGGGTCTTGGCATCCATCGGCGATCAGTTCCTGTAGGGGAAAAGGGGCTTTTCTTGCTTCCGCAAATTATATGTGAAGCCCTCCCCGGAGGCAAGGTTTTCGTAGGTCGCAACCCTCTGGCCGCTTGAAGACCGCTAGGTGCGAAAGTCTGCGATTGTGAAATCCCGACGAGATCCCAACTCAGAGACCGAATTCACGTTCAATCCTCTCGGCGACCGCTTCTGGGCTGAAAACCCTGTGACAGTGTCGCCGGGATTGGAAAAGCTGAACGGCGGTGAACGCAACACCTGAAAATTAGTGGGAGCTCGCCATAGAACTGAAAGCAATTTCACCCGATGAGCGATCGGCGAAACGAATGGAACTTGCAATAAAGGCTGACCAAGCACATCTATCTGCGTGATATAATGGTGACATCATCGAACGCTGACTCTCGGGAAATGAAAACCGAGGCGGAGAAGGTCAAGTCTAAGCGTACAATGACGTGAGCGACCGAAACCGGCACTACATTTCCGAGAGCAAACTGCCAAATCAAACCGGGATACTCGCCAACAGGATTTCGAATGGTGAAGCAGGCCGATGTAACTCAGTAAGTGGGCAACTGATTGCATACCCCGAACCCGAAAAGACAGTTAAAATATGACTGCGAAGTCAGGAAAAAAAGGAAAACCCCTCGACTTACCACTACTAACCACTACTTATCACGACTTGGCGCGACATATCTCCATCTGAACCAAGGCAAATGCTTTCTGGAATTACGCGGGTACGTGTTGCCGGCTGAGACGCCTTGGAGCGTCACTTGTAGTCCTGCATCATGAACGACTGTGGCGCCAATTCAAGATGCGGTCGATCTGGCTCCAGGCAGTCAAGGCTCAATCCAACAGAATACCTGGGTGATCTGGACGGCCGCAGCAGCTCTGTGAATGCCCCCCAGTCCAACTACACAAAGCACATCAGGATCGGCGGGAATACAGCCGCGCAGCCCAGCACATAGGCCACAAAAAGCCGATTCTAACCGACAAAATCCAAGAGAATCCGTCATTTTCAAACATTACCCGAATGAAAGAGGTCTGGTGGGCAAATATGAGACAAGAAATCGTGGCGAATCCTGAATCGGTTCGGTGTCCATCTGTAGCCGCACTACGCGGGCGACACTGGCGGCCGAGCACAGACAGTTTTGCCCTGGTCCCAACCGGGTCTGGCGTTGACGCCAAGGCCGCAAAACGGTAGAATCTGCGTAACTCAGGGCGGTAAATAGTCCCTACTGCGCAAATCGTGAGAGCTGGCATCCATGACCGCAAGCGCCCAAACACCGCAGCCCCATTCGGCTGCCTCCGAAAACGGACACAATCCCGCCAATCGCGGCCGAACTGCTGCGCAACCCGTCAATGGTAGGAATGAGCCTGCCCCTGCGCTTCCAGTGATCGACTGCGACATCCACAACGAGGTGTCGTCGGTCGAACAGTTGATGCCCTACTTGGCCGACTACTGGCAGGACTATATCCGCGGGTCAGCCTTCAACAGTCCCCACGCCAACGACTATCCTCGCGGGGCGCCTACCTCTGCTCGACCAGGTTCCATTCCTGCCGAGGGCGGGCAAGCCGGCTCCACTCTTCAGCTGGTTCGGGAGCAGGCATTGGCCCCTTGGAACACCGAAATCGGGATCCTGAACTGTTCCTATCGTGTCCAGAGCGTAAGGCAGGAGGACCTCGCCGCCGACTTGGCCACCGCAGCCAACCGCTGGCAGATCGACGAGTGGCTCACGCCCGAACCGCGGCTACGGGCCTCGTTGGTCGTTCCCAGCCAGGCCCCGGCCCGCGCCGCCGCGGAGGTCCATCGCTTTGGCGACCATCCGCAATTCGTTCAGGTAATCATTCCGGTTCGCTCCCATATCCCCTACGGCAACCGCTACTACGACCCGCTGTTCGCAGCCGCAGTCGAGCACAATCTGGTTGTCGGCATCAATTTCGGCGGCGCCCCCGGCAACCCCCCGACTCCGGTCGGTTGGCCTTCGACATATCTCGAAGAGCACGCCGGCATGGCGCAAGTGTTTCAGTCCCAGGTCATTAGTATCATCGCCGAAGGCGTATTCGACCGCTTCCCCGACCTGCGCTTAGCCCTCATTGAAGGCGGATTCGCCTGGATGCCTTCCCTCATGTGGCGGCTCGACAAAGAGTGGAAGGGTCTGCGTTCCAATACCCCTTGGGTGAGGCGCGCTCCCTCCGACTACATCCGCGATCACATGCGCCTCACAGTGCAGCCGGTCGGCGCACCTCCCGACCCCCGATACATCCTGCAGACCATCGAACAGTTGGAGTCGGACAAGCTGCTCATGTTCGCAACCGACTACCCGCACTGGCACTATGATGATGACAGTGAAGCCTGGCCGGTAAATCTGCCCGAGCCGCTAAACGCAAATATCTGGTCGCGAAACGCCCGCTCTTTCTATCGACTCTAAGGAGATTTCCAATGACCTTGGAACTTGAGATTTCCGAACAACCGCAAAGTGCCGGGAAAACCAAACTGGCGGTAATCGACACCGACATTCACAATTTTGATGTCTATGACGACCCCGTCTTCAATCAGATCATTACCGATTACTTGGCGCCAGAGTGGCTGGAATACCACAATATGATTGGTATGCGTGGGCATTACGGTGTCGGCTACCCCCGCCATCAACCCAACGCTGCCCGTACCGATGCCTGGCCCCCTAGCGGACGCCCTCCCGGCACTGACCTCGACTTCACGCGCGAGCAGCTGCTGGATGCCTTCGATATGGACTATGGCATCTTGAATCCCTTGGCGGGGGCCGGCGGCCAGGTGAATCGGGAGTACGGCGCGCAGCTTGCGCGTGCAATCAACGACTACCAGATAGCGGAGTGGCTGGAGCCGGAACCGCGGCTGAGGGCCTCGATCCTCGTCAACTACGAGGACGCCGAGCTCGCCGCCGAAGAGATTCACCGCCTCGGCCGCCACGAAGGCTTCGTGCAAGTGATCCTGGTGACACGGACCCAGGAGCCCCTCGGCCGGCGCAAATACTGGAAAATGTACGAGGCCGCCCTCGAGTATGATCTGCCCATCGGCATCCATTTCGGCGGCAGTGCCGGTCATCCCCTCACGGGTGCCGGCTGGCCTTCCTACTACATTGAAGATCACACCGGCATGGCTCAATCCTTCCAGGCACAGGTTGCCAGCCTTGTTTGCGAAGGCGTCTTTGAGCACTTCCCCGAGCTGCGCATCGTGATCATCGAGGGCGGCTTTGCCTGGATGCCTTCCCTGGCATGGAGGCTGGATCAAAGCTGGAAGCGCCTGCGAAAAGAGACGCCCTATCTGAAAAAGGCGCCCTCCGAGTACATACAGGAGCACTTCTGGCTCTCCACGCAGCCCATGGAAGAACCCAGGCAACACCAACATTTCGTTCAGCTTCTTGAACAAATGGACAACGGACGCAAGCTGATGTTCGCCACTGACTACCCGCACTGGGACTTCGATTCCCCGGACCGGGCCTTGCCGGCCACTTTGCCGCTCGAAATCAGACGCAATATCATGGCCGAAAACGCCCGCCAATTCTATAACCTGGCGTAGAACTGACCTGGAAGAACTGTATGGGCGGAATTATCCGCTTCCTGAATACGCCGGTTACAACAGTACAAGGCACCGCACTGACGCCGGTCGACCTGTTTCTCACGGTCGCCTCAGTGCTCCTCTTCTACATACTGGCAAGAGTTGCCGCCCGCCAGTTTCAGAGAAGAGTGGAGCCCGAGCTTCCGCTCACCGCCACAAGTAAGCGCCTCGCCAGGTCTGTCGTCTATCTGTCGATCCTGTTGGCGGGCATATACACATCCCTGACCTTCCTCGGCGTCAATCTGTCAATCTTTCTTGTGCCCCTCGGCGCACTCAGCATCGGGTTGGGGCTGGGCCTCCAGAACTTGGCCAGCAACTACATCGCCGGGCTGGTCTTGATGACCGAAGGCACCATTCGCGACGGAGACGTGATCGAAGTCGACGGAATCCGCGGAACTGTCCAGGAAATGAGTCTGCGCACCACAGTTGTCAAAACCTTTAGCAACACCGAAGTGATCGTGCCAAACTCCTTGATGGTCTCACAGCGGCTCGACAACTGGACGAAATCCGACCAGATCCTGCGCATCGAGTCCCAGATCGGAGTCGCCTACGGCACGGACATCAACGCAGTGCACCAAATCCTTCATTCCCATATCACGGCCCATTCGGCCGTATTGGCCGAACCGGAGCCGCGCACATTCTTCGTTGAATTCGCAGATTCCGCGCTTCTATTTCGGATTCAGTACTGGATCGATGATCCGGCGCAGCGCCTCTCTTCGCTGAGCGATATCCTTGAAGCGATCTACTATGGACTGCAAGATCGGGGAATCTCGATTCCCTTCCCGCAGAGGGATGTATGGCTGAAGGGGGATCCCTTCGGACCAAACGTCTCACTCGCTGTAACAGCCGAATCAGATTCGTGAACGCCTGGCTCGCAGTAAACATGAAGAATTCGGCAGCCCGCAAGGAGAACATTCCATGACAAAAATCGGTGCAGCCCCGATATCCGCGCCTGGATGGACCGCCCAACCCAAGCAGGGCGTAAAAATCGTAGACTGCGATGTTCACCACAACTTTGAACGGCCTGAGCAGCTGTTGCCCTACCTTTCCAGTTTCTGGCAAAACCACCTGATCGACCAGGGACTGCACCTTCCCAGCGCCGGTTACTCCAATGTTCCCTTCCGCACCAATCGCCCGGACCTGAAGGACCCGACTCTGAAGGAACGCGACTTCAACTTCTCCTTGGAGTTTATGCAACGCGAACATCTCGATCCGTGGAACATCGACTACGCGCTTCTCACCGGCCCTCCTCCCTTCTACGGCTACACCGGCCTGCCCGACCCCGATTGGGCCGCAGCACTGTGCCGCGCCTTCAACGACTGGACTATCGAGCACTGGCTCGAAAAGGACGACCGCGTAGTCAACGCCATCCTCATCTCGCCATCCGACCCGGCACAGGCAGTCAGTGAGATTAACCGCTTGGCCGGTCGCAAGGACACCGTTGCCGTCATGGTCCCCATGGGCACCAGTATGCCGTTTGGGAACCGCTTCTACCACCCAATTTGGGAGGCCTGCGAAGAGCATGGCCTGCCGGTCGTCGCCCATATCGGTGGAGGCGGCGGCGCAGCCAGGACAACGCCGACTCCGGTGGGCTTTCCCACCTACTACATGGAGTCGCGCATGAGCCGCCCCTTCGTGGCCAGCGCGCACGCCTCTTCCCTGATCTGCGAAGGTGTCTTCGAAAAGTTCCCCAATCTGAAGTTCGCTCTTACCGAGGCCCAGCAGCTCTGGGCTGTGGCCGTGATGTGGCATATGGACTCCGACTGGAAAGCAATCCGCGATCAGACCCCCTGGCTCAAACGCCTGCCTAGCGAGTACTTCCGCGAGCATATTCGCGTCGGGTCTCAGCCGATGCACGAGGCCGAAACGACTGAACAGCTCTACCACTTCCTCGAAATGCTGCACGCCGACGAAACGCTCGTCTACTGTTCCGACTTTCCCCATTTCGACTGGAACGACCCCGTCACAACCTTTCCCAAACTCGATCCCGAGTCGCAGCAGCGTATCTTCGCCGACAACGCCTTGGAAATGCTCCGCATTGGAGACGACTGGCAATGACCAGGGTCGTCATCGCCAAAGTCTGGGAAATCCCTACGGGAGACCGCAAAATCGTCGTGCCCTTTCGCGGCCGCGCCGGCATAGGCGTCTTCAATGTCAATGGCGAGCTCTACGCACTGCGCAACATCTGCCCCCACAAACGGGGTCCCCTCTGCACCGGGGAGCTGACCGGCCGCGTTGACGCGGCTGCGCCGCCTTCCGCCTATTCTGCAGAGCTTACCGTCGAAGGAGACGGCGAAGTCCTGCGCTGCCCGTGGCATCAGTGGCCCTTCGAGATCGCAACCGGCCGCTGCCTCGTCGATCCGGACCTGCGAGTCAAGACCTATCCGGTTCGAATTGATGGCAACGATATCGTCGTAGATCTTGATGACTGAACTAACGACCGGGAGTGCGAGTCAATCTCGAAATGAACAGGAAAAGCAATGACCGCTAACACTTTGATGGATCGCCGAGATCATCTGCTTGGCACAGGCGCGCCGATCTTCTACGAAAGACCGGTCAATATCGTACGCGGCGAAGGCGTCTGGCTGTATGACGACGACGGCCGCCGCTACCTCGACATGTACAACAACGTGCCCTGTGTGGGTCACTGCCATCCCCATGTCGTGGAAAAGATGCACAGTCAGGCCCAAACCCTGAATGTTCACAGCCGCTACCTCAACGAAAGCGTACTCGACTATGCCGAGCGTCTGGCAAATCTGCACGCCGACCAACTGACCAGCGCCGTCTTCACCTGCACCGGCACGGAAGCAAACGAGGTGGCTCTCGAAATCGCCCGCGCCGTAACCGGCGGCCGCGGATTCATCTGCAGTGATGCTGCCTACCACGGCAACAGCGCCGAAGTGAGCAAATTCACTCGCGTCAGCCAGCAGGCCGATGGCGAGAAGGCCAGGGAAATCCGCGCCTTTCCCTTCCCGCAGCGCTTTCGTCCCTTGCAGGAAGGCGTGTCCGACGCCGAGCTGGCCGAGCTCTACCTGGCGGAGGTCGAAAGCGCTATCGATGGCCTGCGTTCCGACGGTATTCCACTCGCAGGGATGCTGGTCTGCTCCATCTTCGCCAACGAAGGGCTCCCCTCGATCCCGCGCGAGTTCATGACCCGCGCCGCAGAAATTGTACGCGACGCCGGCGGTCTCGTTATCGCCGACGAGGTTCAGGCCGGCTTCTGCCGAACCGGCGACTGGTGGGGGTACGAAACGACCGGCTTCGTCCCCGATATCGTCACTATGGGCAAGCCGATGGGCAACGGAATGCCCGTTGCCGCCGCAGCAGCTTCTAGCGCAATGGTCGATGAGTTTCGCAGAAAAAAACGATACTTCAATACCTTCGCGGCCAGTCCTCTGCAGGCCGCTGCAGGCATGGCAGTCATCGACGTAATCGAAGATGAGGATCTCGCCGGCAGCGTCGAACAGGTAGGCAAATACCTCCGAGCCGAGCTCTCCAGGTTCCAGTCCAGCTGCGAGCCGCTGGCCGACGTTCGCGGCCACGGGCTGTTCATCGGCATGGAGTGGGTGCAAGACCAGGTGTCGAGGCGCCCGGATGCTGAGGGCGCCAACACAGTTGTCAATCGGTTGCGTGAAAAAGGATTTCTGATCGGCAGCGCCGGCCCTTTGGGCAACATTCTCAAAATCAGGCCGCCGCTCGTCTTCAAGCGGAAACACGCCGACCTTTTCTTAACCGCGTTCGAGGAGAGTATAGGTCAGGATGTTCAGGCTTGATCTACCGGATCTGCACTACACCACGCAATGGGCCGTCCTGGGTGGGCTGTGCCCGCGCACTGTCGTGAGGCGGCGAGATTAGGAATATGCGAATGGCAGGCCGCAGCATCGATACGATTTCGGAGGACGGTCTACGTAAACTTGCAGATGAAAGGCATATTGAGGAAGCGCTGCTGGCCTCTGCCGCACGCGCCCTGGACGACTGGGAAATCAACGCAACGGAAATCTCGCTGGTTTCGCACTCCGAAAACATCGTATTTCGAGTTGACTCCGACAGCCGGCAACCGTTCGTTCTTCGCTTCCACCGCCCCGGCTACCACACCTTGCCGGAATTGCACGGTGAGTTTCATTGGACTGCCGCCCTGAACCGCTCGGGAATCGGCGCCCCTGTTCCCCGCCTCTCGAAAGACAAGCGCTTCTTCGTACCCCTCAACCTTCCCGAGCTGTCCCAGACCAGATTCGTGAGCCTGGTCGAGTGGGTAGAAGGGACACCAATGGCAACGCTGATCGAGCAGGAGACCGAGCCTTCCAGACTTGCCGCCTACTTTCATAAGGTTGGCAGCCTGGCCGCCCGCATCCATAACCAGGCCGCAGCCTGGCAGGTGCCGCCGGGCTTCGAGCGTCACGCCTTCGACGCCGACGGCCTGATGGGCAGTCAGCCCTTCTGGGGCCCATTTTGGCAACAATCAAATCTGACACCCGCAGAACGAGATCAGATCGTCTACGCCCGCGACAGGATCTACAGCCTCCTCACCGATTATGGCCAGGGTCGTCGCACCTATAGCCTGATACACGCCGACCTGCACCCTGGAAACCTCATCACAACCGGCGAAACCGTCCACATTATCGATTTCGACGACTCGGGCTTCGGTTGGCATCTGTATGAACTGGCGGTAGCAATCTCCTACTATCAGGACACGCCGCACTTCGAAGTTATCCGGAAGGCCATCATCGCCGGTTACCTTACCGAGCGCCCGTTGTCACAATCCGATATCCAACTACTGCCCGTCTTTGTACTCGTAAGAAGCATGGTGTCGCTCGGTTGGATAGAGCAGCGTCCGGAGTTGGACAGCAGCCACAAGATACCCACGCTGATCAGAAGGTCGTGTGAACAGTCGAGGGCCCTATTCGGCGGAGTCTGATAAATGAACGAGAGCGATTCGCTCTTCCGAGAGTGTTCCCTTTGCTTCCCGGTCTAACTGCCCCGTCTCAGCCGCCCCATTTTGTCGGAAATCAATGTCTCCTTGTTTTTCCCCTCCACAGTTTTTTTCAAGGGCCTCATGGTTCAGTCGCAATAGAACTGCGTTACGAGACCATTTCAACGATGCCCTATACCATGCCTTGAGCTTCTGGAGATTCAGCTGTGAGAAGAGTTCGATATAACTGTGCCATGAGTCTGGACGGATTCATAGCCGATTCCGAAGACGGCTACGACTGGATTGTCCTCGATCCTGACATCGACTTCGAGGAACTTTCCTCGCAGTTCGACACCTACTTGATGGGGCGTAGGACGTATGAGGTAGTCGGTCGTGCAGCCTCGCACAGGCCCACGGACAGGCAGTTTGTGTTCTCGAACAGCTTGAAACAGAGTGAGCTCAGTGACATCCAAATTGTCAGCGAAAACTGGGTCGAGACTGTTCGGTCGTTGCGGGCGGAGTCTGGCAAAGACATCTGGCTCTTTGGCGGTGGGCGGCTCTTCGCAAGTCTGTGCAACCATGGTCTGGTCGACACGGTGGAAGTTTCGGTCATCCCCGTCTTGCTGGGCGGCGGGGTACCCTTTGTGGCAGGACTATCGGGACAGGTTAAATTGACCCTCAAGGAGCAGAGAATCTACGCGAAGACGGGGACGGCATTGCTTGTGTACGACGTGGACAAGACCGATTTCACGAATGGGAGCTAGCAAACAGTTGGGCCTGGTACCACGCAAGCTGTTTCCCCCATGACTGAAATCTCCATACCATGCAATTCCGCGCGAAACTCAGGCACGCCGAATCTATGTTTCCGATGGACTACAAAGTAGAATGGGCATGGCGTTAGCAACCATTTTGCTACCGTCGACAGATATTCATACCAGAAAAGCCAGGAAACAAATGCACGCAAATGATAATGAAAGTGGTGGCGAAGAAGCTGCACAGCCACTCACATCTACTGCTACGGATGACTTTGATCAAAACATTAACCCGCTGGACCTGGTCGAGCCTGAGAACGCGCTTCCCGATACTTCGCTGTCGGAACTACCGTCAGTGGCCCAAAAGGCGGCCGCTACCGCAGGCTGGACCAGCCTCATGCCCGTACAGGCCAAGGCCATCCCCTATCTTCTCGCCGGGCGGGACCTGATGGTTCAGTCGCGCACCGGGAGCGGTAAAACGGGCGCGTTCCTGCTACCGATACTCCATCAGATAAGGCGGGACAAGCGCGTCTGCCAGGCCTTGGTCCTGGTGCCGACACGTGAACTGGCACTGCAAGTCTCCAAGGAGGCCGCGCTCTTGGGAGGGGCGGCTGGCGTCGAAAGTGTTGCCGTCTACGGTGGCGTCAAGTACGGCCCCCAAACTTCAGCATTGCGCGACGGCGCACAACTCGTGATAGGTACGCCGGGGCGCATCCTCGACCACCTCCTGCAGCGTAACCTGCGCCTGGACGACCTGCATCAGCTCGTGTTCGACGAGGCCGATCGGATGTTGTCGATGGGCTTCTACCCCGACATGGTGCAAGTGCAGACCTTTCTGCCCTCCAGACGAATCCACGGATCAATGTTCTCGGCCACCTTCCCAGCTCATGTGCTGCGCCTGGCCCAGCAGTTTCTGACGGAGCCCGATTTCCTCAGCCTCAGCCGCGATCGCGTCCACGTAGCCGAAGCCGAGCATATCCTCTACGCCGACCCGGGCATGAAAAAAGATCGCGCCCTCGTTCGGCTCATCGAGATGGAAAACCCGGCGGCGGCCATCGTATTTTGCAATACCCGGCGCATTGTCGACTATGTCACCATCGTTCTTCAGCGTTTCGGTTACGACGCCGACAAGATCAGTTCCGACCTCAATCAGAGCGAACGCGAGCGGGTGATGCGCCGCGTGCGCGAAGGCAAGCTGAGACTTCTCGTGGCGACCGATGTAGCCGCCCGCGGCATCGACATCCCCGAGCTCACCCACGTGTTCCAGTACGAGCCGCCCGAAGATCCGGAGTCCTACATTCACCGTGCAGGGCGAACGGCCCGCGCCGGCGCATCCGGCGCCGCCATCTCCCTGACCGCCTCCTTCGACGAACGTATGCAGATGGAGCGAATCGCCAAGCGCTTCAGCATACCTTTGGAGGAGCGCAAACTGCCCACCGATGAAGAGGTCGCCTCCACCGTCTCCGAACGCGTCACCTCTCTCCTTGAGGCCAAGCTACGCGGCCGCGACAACTTGCAGAGCGAGCGCATGCGCAGATTCCGGCCCCTGATCGACGAGTGGATGGAATCCGACGAAGGCCAGACCCTACTCGCCATGCTTGTCGACGACTTCTATCAGGACTCCCTGCACGCTCCCCCCGCGCTGCCCGAGGAAAAACCTGCCGAGCCACCCGCCAGGCAGGGACGCAAAAGACGTCGCAGTGGCCGCACCCGCCGGCCCCGCAATCGCCGCAATTGAAGTAACTCTTTCAAGGGTTTCTGAGGTTCCGCCCAGTTTGCACGCGGAATCGTGATTGGGCCTGAGGAAAGTTTGGGGTTGGCGACCTGCCTGCTGGGGCCGCCACCACCGCTGAAGGAATGAGCACTGGCGCCGGCCACCAAAACATCAGCCCAGCCGATCCAGTGTTCTCTCACTATCCCTCCGGCACATTCTGACGCAGCTCAGTCAGCCACGACGCAGCCGAGGAATCACTCGGGGCACGCCAGTCGCCGCGCGGGCTGAGCGAACCACCGCTGCCCACCTTGGGGCCGTTGGGGACGGCCGTCCGCTTGAACTGGCTGATCTGGAAGAAGCGAAACAGAAACAGTTCCAGCCACTTCCTGATCTCGGGTAGGTCGTACTCATTGCGCTTGTGCTCCGGCAGAAACTCCGGCCACAAGCCTTGGCTGTGATCGCCCCAGGCCTGCAACGCCATGAACGCGACCTTACTGGGCCGGAACCCGTAGCGCGAAATGTAATAGAGAAAAAAGTCCTGCAGCTCATACGGACCGATTTTAGCTTCAGTGGATTGGGCCGGCCCGTCAGCGGTCCCGTCTCCCGGTACCAGCTCCGGTGAAATCTCCGTGTCCAGGACCGATTGGAGTACGCTGCTGGCGGCTTCGTCGAACTGCGACGTGGCTATCACCCAGCGAATGAGATGCTGAATGAGGGTTTTCGGCACGGAGGCGTTCACATTGTAATGGCTCATCTGGTCGCCCACGCCGTAGGTGGCCCAGCCCAAGGCCAGCTCACTCAGGTCTCCTGTGCCGAGGACGAGCGCGTCATTGTAGTTGGCCAGTCGAAATAGATGGCTGGTGCGTTCGCCTGCCTGCACATTTTCAAATGTAATGTCGTACTCCGGGTCCTCCTCCGCGAACGGATGGCCGATATCCCTGAACATCTGCATGGAAGAGGGCCGGATGTCGAGCTCATGTCCGCTCACGCCGAACGCATCCATCAATCGGTGGGCGTTGGACCGCGTGCCGGAGCTTGTCGCAAATCCGGGCATTGTGTAGGCGAGAATATTCTTTCGCGGCAGCTTGAGTCGGTCCATCGTGCGCGCCGCAACAATCAGTGCCTGCGTTGAATCCAGGCCTCCTGAGATGCCGACCACAATCTTCTCAATGCCGGTCGCTCTGAGACGCTGCATCAGACCATGCACCTGAATGTTGTATGCCTCGTAGGCCTGCTCGTCTCGGCGTACCGCGTCGCTGGGCACAAATGGAAAACGTTCGATTTCTCGCTGGAGGCGTTCGAGTCCTTGCGCTACGGATTGGGCGCCGCCATCGACGCCCCCTGTGCCCACATGCGGAATCTGAAACGCGAAGTCTACCGTCCGCACCGCCGCGAGTTGAGAACGGTGCAATGCCGCTGCGTCATTGAAGCTGGTCTGCCTCATGCGGCTCTGCGCCAGCCGTTCCGTGTCGATATCGGCAACGATGATCTGCTCGTGATCTGCGAACCTCTCCGACTCTGCAAGCAGTTCACCGTCTTCATAAATGAGCGCGTGGCCATCCCAGGCCAGGTCCGTAGTCGATTCCCCCGGACCGGCTGCCGAGTAGAGATAGGCCGCAATACACTTTCCCGACTGGCTGGCGCAGAGGTCCTTGCGGTACAGAGACTTTCCGATTGTTATGTTTGATGCCGACAGGTTGGCCAGTACAGTTGCCCCTGCCAGTGCCGCGTATGAGCTGGGGGGAATTGGCGTCCATACGTCCTCACAGATCTCCACGTGCACGATGAATTCTCCCTCTGAACCGCTTGTGCCGCCCCCTGAGGCACTTCCAGGGTCCTCCTGCCCCACGTCCGCGCTACGCAATCCAGCTCTGAACAGAAGATCGTTGCCAAATGGCACCGATCTGCCCAGGAACCGTACTTCACCGCCAACCGCATGGCGAGCTGCGCTGAACTGGCGTGTTTCATAAAATTCGCGGTAGCTGGGTAGATAGGTCTTTGGCACGATACCCAGCGCTTGACCGCGGTAAATGACAACCGCGCAGTTGAACAGACGGTTCTCGAAGCGCAGCGGCGCGCCCACCAGCAGCACCGGCGTCAACTGCCTGCTCTCCTCAGCAATCCGACTGATTCCGGTCAGGACGCCGTCCAGCAGAGCCTCCTGCTGTAGCAGGTCGTCAATCGCGTAAGAGGAAATCCCCAACTCCGGAAACAAGGCAACCGCGGCGCCGGCTTCCGATGCCCGGGCCGCCAGGGCCAATGTGTGCGTCGTGTTGAACTCGGGGTCCGCCACCCTGACGTGGGGCACACAGACCGCCACGCGTACGAACCCATGACTATAGATTGAGTTGAAGTCTTCTGTCATCTTGCCCCGTGCCAATCACAAAACCCACAGGCCGCGTCGAGATAGGTTGTGCGATTCGTATTATCAGAGATACTGACTGCCGGCGCAAGGCCCAATTGACATGCGCAATTGATTTCTGCGATAATCGCTGAATAGGCGCACGCCAGTTTACGCCGCTTGTCGCAGCCGGGCTGTGCGATCAAGGCCAACTGTTCCAAGGACTGTTCCCCACAGTCCACGAGCCATCCAACCAACCGCTGTCGGTCCCGGCGTTGCCGGAGCCAGCCAGCGGTTCCCGTAAGTCAGGAATGTCAGGCGCCACTGGGATCACAGACGCAATAATGACCTGGAAAGTTGCCGGTATCAATTTCGACCATGCCCATATGGGCGATCTTCTTCGCCAGTGCCATGAGCATCCCGATGTGGAGATCGTCGGAATCTGCCACACCGACAGAGAGAGGATGGCCTCAGCCATCGAAAACTTTGCCATTCCGGAGGCGCAAGTCTTTACCGACTATCGCGAGTGTCTGCAAAAGACGCAGCCGGATATCGCAATTCTGTGTCCCTCGACCGCCAGCCATGCCGAATGGGTGCTCAATGTAGCCCCCTACGGCGTGCATGTCCTCCTCGAGAAGCCGTTCGCCGCCGACCTTGCCGCCGCCGACCGGATGATTGCCGCGATGTCAAAGACGCAACAGCAATTCATCATCAACTGGCCGCTGCGTTGGTACCCCTGTCACGTAACGGCCAAGCGGCTGCTGACAGAGGGTACAATCGGTGATCTGGTGGAAGTCCACTACTATGACGGCAACCGCGGCCCGCTCTTCCACGTTGCCGACAAGGAGGAGACCGACGAAGAGTACCGGCAGCGAAAGAACGAGAGCTGGTTCTATCAGAAGGCCCAGGGCGGCGGATCGCTCCTGGACTATCTGGGCTACGGAGTCACCCTGGGTACATGGTTCTTGGACGGCCGCGCCCCCCTCGAGGTGACGACCGTCGTCGACGAGCCGCCTGGCCTGGAAGTTGACGAGCATAGCATCACAATCTGCAAGTATGAGTTTGGCCTATCCAAGTTTGAGACGCGCTGGGGAACCTTCACAGACCCGTGGACCCTGCAGCCCCAGCCCAAATGTGGATTCGTATTGAAAGGTACCGATGGCACGATCAGCAGTTACGACTATGAGGACACGGTCCGGGTCCAGACGCCTCACCGTCCCGAAGGCTATGACCATCCAGTTGACCGGCTGTCGCCCCCCAACCAGAACGTAATCCAGTACTTCGTCCACTGCCTGGAGTCAGGACAACAACCAGAAGGTCCACTGTCGCCCGCGATCTGTCGAATCGGCCAGCAGATCGTAGATTCGGCAATCCTCAGCGCCGGTGAGAGACGGACAATCCCCCTTCTGCCCTAACCGAAACTGCCAAAAGCAAAGGCGCCGGTCGCTAAGACCGGCGCCCTCAAGTGCAATCGCCTGCACAATGCTGAAGTACTTAATGCCTCGCAAACTATCTGTGGGCGGTGACGGACTCGAACCGCCGGCCTATTCCTTGTAAGGGAATCGCTCTAACCAGCTGAGCTAACCGCCCAATTGAGCACGTAGTATACATTACCATTTGGAGGACTGTGAAATGTACAACCTGGTGGGAAAGGTTGTGTTCGTCACCGGCGCCGGCGGCGAACACGGAATCGGTCGAGGGATCGCGCAACGGTTGGCAGAGGATGGCGCAGATGTTGTCGTAACCGATTACGTTGAAAAACCGTATCCTGAAGCCGACTGGGGAGGCCTGCCGGCGCTAAAGGCGGAAATCGAGGGGCTCGGGCGCCGTTCCCTGGCCCTGACCTGCGACGTGACCGACTCGGCCTCGGTCGGGGGGGCCATGCAGCAGGCAGTAGAGGCCCTCGGCAAAATCGACATACTTGTCAATAACGCGGCCGCTCGCGGCGGCAAAGACCGTGTCCCGGTCGTCGAGCTGGAAGAGGACGAGTGGGACCGGGTCATGTCCGTCAACCTCAAAGGCACTTTCGTCTGCAGCCGGGCTGCCGCACGTCACATGGTCGCCCGCGGCGGTGGCGGACGCATCATCAGCGTCTCCTCGGTTCTGGGGCTGCGCGGCATCGCTCGTTTCGCTGCCTACTGTTCATCCAAGTTCGGCATCGTTGGCCTGACACAGTCCCTCGCCCAGGAACTGGCCGAGTACGGTATCACCGTAAACGCCATCTGCCCCAGCCTGACGCCCACCGAGCGCGTCGGCCACATGACCAACCTGTTCTCTAACCCTCAGCTGCAAGTTAAGGAAGCGACCGACGCCCTTCTGTCCGGTGCCGCGGGAAGCACGCCCATCGGTCGCCTTGCCCAAACCGACGACCTTGCTCACGCCGTTTCCTTTCTTGCCTCGGACGGTGCCGCCTTTCTTACCGGCCTCTCAATTCCGGTGACGGGTGGCTCATTCATGAGGTAGCGTACAGGTCCGCATTCGCGAGGCTGCTTGCTTCTTCAGCAAAGACCGGCTTTCCGCACCAGGCATATGGCACACGAAAACCAGGAAGGCGGCAAAGCCCACAAGGACGCAGAGGTTGGTGTATCCAAAAATGTGTGTGAACTATCGCAATCCTCTGAAGGCAACCAAGCCACGGTCAGTTCCCATTCCAGGTTCTGCCAGAATAAGCCCCGCCACTGTCTACTAACTACTGGCTACTAACCACTGCAGTTATGGGCGGTCGGGCCTATTCGGCCCTCCCTTGTGCGGGGGCTCCGCCCCCGCAACGCCCCCTCTCCTACAACATGCCTGGTCGACTTGGTGTCGATATTCGTAACAGGTGCCTAATCAAAGGTGTCCAGCCGGACCACGTCCCGCCAGTCCCATCAGATCCCCGTAGGTGCCGGCCTTGCACCTGCAATCGCACCCTCCCCGACTGACGGACTCCACCCTACGGCCAGGCCAGGCGCCTGCACTGCGTCTCGCCCAAAGACGGTAAACAACCCCAGCCACCGCAGGCACTGATTCCCCGCCAGACTGTTCCCACCCCAAGTCTGGGATGCATCCAAGAGCAGCCCGATTTCATGAAATAGCTGCTTCGCCCGCGTTCCGTACTGCTTGAGTTGCGTTCGTAGTCATTCTGTCGCCAGGATGGGTATGAATTTTATTTGGATCTGACCGATCTGCAGTGGTAAAATTGCCCTGTTTACGGACTCTTGAGGGTGGACGAAGCTTGAGGACAGGGCGTCATTTCGCGACTGTCCAGTTCCTCCGTGCCGAAATGCGAAGGGAGTGGCAAAGGATTTGCTCGCCCGGTCAAGAGAGGAGAGAGCACTCAGGATCTGTTGGAGTCTGCCAACCGTGACTGGACAGGAATTGGCGGTCCTCCAGGGTCAGTTTCCCAGTTTCAGTTGCCCGTAACAGTAAATCAGGACGCCTCTTGAGCGTCCGCAAAAGGGACTGTTCACGGCGCCACCTCTCAACCTTGGCGTGATGTCCGCTGGCCAGAACTTCTGGAACTGTCTCTCCCCGAAACGCATTGGGCCGGGTATACTGAGGCCCTTCAAGGAGGCCTGATAATCCGTCCGAAAAGCTGTCATTGTATGCGCCAGACTCATCACCTAGAACGCCGGGCAGCGTTCTCGTCACCGCATCGATGATCGCCATCGCCGCGATTTCGCCTCCGCTGAGCACAAAGTCGCCAATGCTGAGTTCATCTGTAATCAATTGGGTACGAATCCGCTCGTCGACGCCTTCATACCGTCCACACACAAGCGCCACACGCCCTTGCGTGCTGAGCTGAGCGGCAACCTCTTGATTGAACCGGCGGCCCTGAGGTGTCAACAGGATTATCGGGATGGCCTGGCGCAAGATGGTCGGATCGTTCGGATTCCAGGGCGGCAAATGGCAACGGGCCGCTTCTTCCGGCAACCGCCAGCCGGACGGCCGGCTCAGAACGGACTCGACCGCACGATATACCGGCTCAGGCCGCATCACCATTCCGCCGCCGCCGCCATACGGGTATCCGTCACAAGTGTGATGTCTGTCTGTAGCGTAGTCTCGAATATCGTGGAGCGTTACTTGAAGAATGCCTTTTTCCTGTGCTCGTGCCAGTATGCTCTCTGAGAGGGCCCCCAAAAACATCGGCGGAAACAGGGTGAATACGTCGAAGTGGATGGTGCGAGGAGCATCCCCTTGATTACAGGCCTTATCGGATTCGTCATCCGTTCGTTGCTCCAGAATGTCACTCTGGGCCATGATTTCCTCTTGACGGCCTTGGGGTTGGCCTATTTCCGGCGACTCGCGGATTCAATGTTGCAGAGCAGTTTCCATCGCCCCAGACCGAACCGGTTGAAGCAGCTTCTGCGACGCATTCGCACCTCCATTGTAGCACAACCGCAAGACCGGCAGACAGAGGAAGCTCCTGTCGCCGGCACCTGGCTGGGACGCATACGGCGTAGGCGTTCACCACTCCGTTCCCAATTTGCAATCGCCCTGACAGTTGTTCTCGTCGGCTGCCTCTATTTGCCCCGCCGCCTCGTCGCCCCGGTCGCTTCGCAAGGCCTTAGGCCCGTTCCCGTGCCCGTGCCGGCTCCTACCTCTGCACTGGCACTCTCAACCGCAGGATCGCAGCTACAGCACACGCAACCCGGGATCACTGCAAGTTCGACACGTGTCGCACAGCTGATCCCGGTATCCGTTTCACAGCCGTTGAATCGGCCTACGGTTGAGCACGCTCCGATTGCCCCTGCGATCGCGCAGAGTGAAGAAAATGCCGGTAACGTGATCGAAACTGACGATTCGACCCAGCGAGCGCCCACGGCAAACTCGCCTGCTCTATCGAATCAGCCCGCAAACATCGACCCCATCTACCGTTATGATCCGGAAGCCCTATCCCAGCTGGATTTGGAAAGCGTGCTGCTCCAGGAACCATACAGGGACGAGCTGAATCCCACGTTCCGCGACGAGTTCGTCTCCAGGCCCCCAATGTCCGGCTTGAGCGTTCTGCGCCCTGTCGCCTTGAGTACGCCGGTGCCTTCCCATGACGCCCCGCCGCGTTTTGCCTCCAGGCCGCCTATGGGCGCACTGAACATCTTGCGCGAGGAGATCGACAAAGCGCGTACTTCCCTCTCGATTCAAGTCGAGGTGGGAACCGATACCGGCCTTGGACCCCGTACACCCAGCGGTCCGGGCAGCCTCTGGCCCACTTTCGAACCGCCAAGCCTTATCAGCGGTGAACACTTCTGGCTTGAACCGCCATTTCCGGGGGGCTTCAATCAACTGTACAGCCCAGGCTATCAGTTCGGCAGCACAGGCGGCGGCCGCTACAGAATCCACCATGGTGTCGACATTGGCAATCCGGTCGGCACGCCTGTACTCGCCACCTCCTCCGGTGAGGTTGTCCATGCCGGGCCGGACAATCCCAGGCTGCTCGGTCCCTACAATGACTTCTACGGAAATTCGGTTGTCATTCGCCTTGACCGAAAGCTCAACACCTCCCGCGGAAAAGAGGACGTCTTTGTCCTCTACGGCCACCTGGTCAGCGTGGAGGTCCAGGAAGGTCAATGGGTAGGAACAGGTGACTATCTGGGCGGCGTAGGGATGACCGGCATTGCGATTGGACCCCACCTGCATATGGAAGTTCGAATCGGCCAGAACAGTTACCTGCATACGGTAAATCCCGCCCTGTGGATGCGCCCCGCAGCCTATACCGGTACCGTGGCAGTACGACTGCTTTCAGCGACGGGCCGCACCTGGCCAGGCGTTCAACTCTCTCTCTACCGCTACGAAGAGACCGGCGTCAGCTGGTATCGCGTCATTGAAACCTATCCGGAAAAGGAGAGCATCGGCCCCGACCCGTCCTGGGGCGAAAACGGCGCCCTGAGCCATATCCCCGTCGGCACCTATCTCTTGACTGGAACTGTCAATGGTGAAGAGGTCAGGCAGGAGATCACTGTGAGCGACGGTCAGACGACCTTTGTGGAACTGCGCACTCAGCAGTAGACTTGCCTCTGATATTCAGACATGTGCTGTGATATCCCGCGGCGAACCGCTGTCTCTGTCGCAAGCGGACTCTCCTCCCACCGACTGAACCTTCACGAACGCTTCCGTTGACATGGTTGGAACACGAACGAATCGGACCGGCGTCGCTGGCACCGGAAGGCCAATTGCAGCGTGGCGGCTGTTCTTTCATCTTAATCCGGGTCTCTGATGCAATTCGCCAAGACTTTATTCAGGTTTACCCTCCCCTACCGGAAGCCGTTGATCGTAACGATCGTTAGCATGGTCTTGCTCGTGGGCGTGCAGCTATTTGCTCCCTGGTTCATCCGCGAGTTGATCGCGACCGTGCGCACCGGCAACGCAGACTCGCTCTCCTACAGTCTCATAGGTCGTCTCGCCCTCCTTGCCCTGGCCATCTACGCTGCCAGAGCCGGGCTCGAGTTCCTGCGCAGCTACATGGCGCATGTAGCCGGTTGGGGTGTAGTGGCCGATGTTCGGGTTGCAATCTACCGGCATTTGCAACGGCTGTCTTTGCACTATTACGAAGACAAACAGACCGGCCAGCTGATGTCACGTGTGGTCAACGACTCTGACCTGCTGGAAAAGCTGATCGCCCACGCCGTCCCCGACGTGCTCGTAAACGTGCTCACCCTGGTTGGCGTCAGTACCATGCTGCTCATCATGAACGCGCAGCTGACGCTACTGACACTGGTTCCCATACCGCTGATCGTCCTGGCAATGCGAGGCTTTGCCAAGTATGTGCGCCCAGCCTTTCGCGAGCGCCAGGCCGAGCTGGGTGAACTCAACGCAATCCTGCAGGACAACCTTTCCGGCATCCGCGAGATTAAGACCTTCACCCGTGAAAGAATGGAGTCAGAGCGAATCGGTGTCCGCATCGATAACTACAAACGCTCTCTCCTGCACGCGCTCAGGTTGTTGGCCACCTTTGAACCGTTCGTTCACTTCGCATCGGCCCTCGGCGTCGTTGTTGTCATCTATTTCGGCGGCAGACTGGCCCTGGGCGGCGAACTGCCGATCGAGGACCTGGTCGCCTTCTTCCTCTACCTGGAACTGTTCTACCAGCCCGTGCGCCATCTGAGCCATGCCTGGGAGGCAATCCAGGAGGCACTGGCCGGTGCGGAGCGTGTTAGCGAACTGCTCCATGAGGAGCCGGACATTGTTGACCGGCCTGGCGCTTTGGAATACCCAGGCCGGGCGCAGGGAAACATTCTCTTTGACAATGTCAGCTTCTCCTACCTGACCGACCGGCCCATTCTGCGCAATATTGATCTGGAAATACCCGCCGGGTCCGTGGCCGCTCTCGTTGGACCGACCGGCGTGGGCAAGAGTACGCTGGCAAGCCTGGTCCCCCGCTTCTACGACGTGAATGAAGGGGGGATTTCGCTGGACGGGCATGACATCCGCGACCTGACGATGGAGAGTCTGCGCAGGCAGATCAGCATCGTCCTTCAGGACGTCTTCCTGTTCCACGGCTCAGTTCGTGACAATATCCTCTTTGGACGGCCGGGCGCAAGTGACGAAGAGATGGAGGAGGCGGCGCGCGTCGCCAATGCAGTCGAGTTTATCGACAAGCTGCCGGATGGTTACGATACCTTGATCGGCGAAAGGGGCGTGAAGCTTTCAGGCGGCCAGAAACAACGCCTCGCCATTGCACGCGCCATTCTCAAGGACGCACCCATACTGATCCTCGACGAGGCGACCTCTTCAGTGGACACCGAAACAGAGAAACTGATTCAGCAAGCGCTGGAGCGCCTGATGGCCGGTCGCACGACGCTGATGATCGCCCACAGGCTTTCTACTATCCGTAACGCCGACCAAATCGTCGTGCTGCAGGACGAAGGCATCGCCGAACAGGGCAACCATGACGAACTGATGGCGGTAGACGGTATCTACCGCCATCTCAATCTTGTACAGTCTCGCCTGAATGCGGAGGAGCAGGAGCCGGTGGTCGAGCAGCAGTTGGAGTGGTCCTCCGACGTCCGCCCCCTACCCGTCACCGTCTGAATCGAGCAGGCGGCGCAGATTCTCACCCATGATCAGTGCCTGGTCCGCCTCCCCAATAAAGCTGCAATGGCTTCGGAAGCATTCGATCGCCTGGGGATAGGTCATGTTGCGTAAACAGACGGGGTAGTCGGAACCCCAATACAGCCGCTCGGGACCAAACGTGTCGTAAAGAGGTCGAACGATTTCCCGAATCGAGTCCGCGTAAGGGAAGTCCCAGAACGCCTGCTTCGTCGAGTAGTAAAATCCTGAAACCTTGATTCCCATATTGGCATGGCGCGCCGAGGCCAGGACCTGCTCCAGCCTCTCCTTATCACCGACCCCCGGGTGCCCCAAATGGTGGACAAATATGGTCAGTTGCGGGAAACGCTCCGCAACTCTGTGCAGCGCAGCGTGATGATGGGGCGAGCAGGCGATGCTGGCGATCAGGCCCAGCTCAACCGCCGTCCCGAAGAACGCCAACCCCTCCTCCCCGTACAGCCAGCTGCCGTCGTCATCGGGCTTCATGTAGTGCGTGAAAGCCTGCAGCGACCACTTCTCAGCAGCCTGCCGTAGCCGGTCGGCCGCGCCCGGCGTGTGATACGTCTCCGACCAACTGCAATCTACATCCGCAACCTGGCGGATTCGCCCGGAATATAAGCGGCTCATCCGGGCGATATAATCGTTGTTGTGCGGATTGTGTTCGATCCCGGCACAGACCAGAAACGCCTGGTCCACGCCGTTCTTGTCCATCTCGTTCAGTAGCTGCTCGAAGCGGGCCTTGCCGTGAAAGTCCGGCACCGGCGGCTCGTACGGCCAGCGTTCCCAGGCGTGGCAATGGCTGTCGATTATCATCGTCGCATCACGCCGCCCGTGCGAATACCGGCTTCTCGAGAATCGTCTGCGTCTCGTAAATCGAGCCCCCGCGCAGTGCCTCCGGATAAGGCATCAACACCGGCACATCCGCCAGCCGCGGGCGGTTGCACGGTTCGCCGCGCAACACCGAATCCGCATACGCCTCCCAATTGGGATATCCCTGCAGATACCAGGAGTCTACGGAGCAGTATTGGTACAAAAGCAACCTGCGGGGAGTGGAAGAGACGTTCTTTGCCGAAGCATGCAGGGTACGCACATGGTGGATCGAAATGCCGCCGGCCTCCAATTCTATCGGCACCGCCTTATCTGCGTCCGGAACCTCAACCGTCACCGCGCCGGCAAAGTGTCCGTCCTGGTGATGCGTGTAAATCGGACCCTTATGCGAGCCAGGAATGACAAGCAGACAGCCGTTCTCGTACATCATGTCGTCCATACTGACGCCCACTGCCAGCAAATCGTCATTCGTATGCGGATAGAATGCCCAGTCCTGGTGCCACTCGACAGGACTGCCGTATTCCGGTGACTTCATGTTAAGCTTGTTGCCGTTCGTGCGTACCCCCGGTCCCACAAGCTGCTCGGCAATGTCGAGGATGCCGGGGTGCTTGAGACACTGGCGGTATACCTCATGCTGCGTTACTGGGTCCTTCAGTCGGCGCAGCTTGGGCGACTCCGGAGTGTGCCCCGGTTCCAGGTCAAAGACGTCTGTATGCTCAGTGACGCTGGCGCTGAGCTGGACGAACTCATCGGTTACCCGCCGCAGGTCCGCAACCTCATCAGCCGAAAGGACGCCTTCAACGCCCAGGTAGCCGTTCTCGTGATAAAAGTCGATCTGTTGACGTGTCAGCATGTTGATGCTCCTTGGTGTATAGGAAAGGCGAGCAGCGCTATGATTTCAGCTTTCGTTCAATTCTGTCTCAAAAATAGGGTTCAATCCACTCTTCCTTAATCTCAAGCCCGAAGCCCGGCGCATCCGTGGGAACCAGCCACCCGTCCTCTGCCACAGCCTGGCCGGGAATGCCCGAGGACTCCTCTAACGGTACGCCAGGAGCGGACCCGATGAAATATTCCAGCCACGGGACGCAGGCAATTGCATGGGTGAAATGCTGGCCGAAGGGATTCCTCCCTCCTCCGTGCAGGATTACTTTCTTACCGGCGGCGTCCGCGGCATTGGCGATCTTTAGACAAGTGCTCAGGCCGCCCACCCAGTTGATGTCCGGCTGCAGAATGTCGACGACATTGTGCCGCAGCGCCCACTGAAAGGGCATGTGCGTATACCAGTGTTCGCCCGTGCTCAGCGTCTGCCAGGGAATGCGCTCCCGCACCTCAACGTGGCCGTCCAGGTCCTCCGAGAGCAGACACTCCTCCATCCACTTGAGCCGGTAGGGGCGCAGCGTTTCCGCCAATCTCACCGTGTACTCAATATCGAAAGCCATCCAGCAGTCCAGCATCAGCTCGGCTTCGTCCCCGACCAGTTCCCTCGCTTCCGCCACCATCTGCTCGTTCTTGCGCAGGCCGTCCAGTCCGTCCGCAGGCCCATACGGGCAAGCCAGCTTGAAAGCCTTGAAACCCAACTCTTTATACCAGTCCAGATCGTTCCCGGTCGAATAACAGAACTGCTTCTCCTTCTGCGGGCCGCCGATGAGGCTGTAGACCGGCCTGCCTAGCAACTTGCCCTTAGCATCCCATAGAGCCAAATCCACCGCGCTGACGGCATAGGCGGCCAGGCCGACCGAACCGTATGGCTTTGTCATGCGGAACATCATATCTGACAACCTCTGAGTTGCCAGACCGTCCTCGCCGACGAGATTAGGGGCAATATGATCGTCAATGATGGCCGCGGCCACCCGCCCATTGTCCGTCAGGCCCAGCCCCCAGGTGCCGTCCTCCAGGGTAACCTTGCACCAGACCGCCCCCCACCGTTTGGGAGTCCACAGGCTCCGATGCCTCTTGACCTTTGGATACCAGGACATGGGGTTGGCGACTTCGGCCGTCTCCGCCCAGCCCTTGCGCCGTGGCTCCGTCCTCTTTTCAGGTACAGGAAAGTTGACGCGAACTGCCTGAATCTCTGTAATTTTCATGTCAAACAGTCTCCACGTTGCTGGACCGGTCCCGGTGAATGGATTCGCTTAAAGGTAGTGCCTACTGCCAATACTGAGTAGTGGCACTCGCAGGACTCAGAAACTCTTATGTACTCTCACTGCTGTCAGAACCGTTTTCGGCGCCGGCGTCCATCTCCTCTTGCAGCAATCGAAGCAGTTCTCGCCGCTCTTTGGAAGTGAGGCCAGCCAGTCTCTCCTCAAGGCCAAGACCAGCCATTCTCTCCTCGGGCGTTCCCGTCTCGAAAACAAGCTCACGT
>DAOUHY010000345.1:0-4260 GCA_034428435.1 Caldilineaceae bacterium
CATGGGCACCTTCGTCTACCCCGTAACCTTCACCCTGCGCGACCTCGTCCACAAGACGCTCGGCAAACGCAACGCCCAGGTACTGATCATCGCCGCCGCCGTCATCAACCTGGGCATGGTGCTCTATCTCATGTGGTCGGCTTCCGTCCCCAGCGACCCCAACTCCTTCGGCGGCGCCGAATTCAGCGCCATCTTCGCGCCCCTCTGGCGCATTGTCTGCGCCTCCATCATCGCCGAGCTCGTCAGCGAACTCGTCGACACCGAGATCTACCACCTCTTCGTCAGCCGCGTCACCACCCGCTACCAGTGGCTGCGCGTCCTCGTCAGCAACTCCATCAGCGTCCCCATCGACAACCTGCTCTTCGTCCTCATCGCCTTCTCCCCGTTCACCTTCCTCGGCGCGCAGCTAATCGACTCCTGGGCCGTCGCCATGGAGATCTTCCTCTTCAATCTACTGGTCAAATACGGGGTAACCCTGGTCAGTATGCCCCTGATCTACCTGACACCCGACCGGGATTGGGAGCCGGACAAATAAGAGGAAATGCAACTACTAACGCCTTATTCAGTGCCCGACGCCGGACGAGGCGAGCGAAGTTTTCTCTCTCCTCACTCCTCTCCACTCTCTCCTCAATTTTCTGGGCGGTCGGGCCTATTCGGCCCTCCCTTGTGCGGGGGCTCCGCCCCCGCAACGCCCCCTCTCCTGTCCGCGCCGTAGCGAGTGTGTGGCTTATTTGAAGTTGTCGTCTCGCGGCGGCCGGGCTTACCCCCCACCCCGCGTCTTGGCGGGTACCGAGTATGTGGCAGCGCAGGCAAGACAGGCGAAGCAACTCCCATATATGCCCAACGTTCACCGCTATGACTATCGTGAGCCCCCTACAGAAATTCTTACCGTACATTTCCCCCAGACAGACCGCACACAGTACACACACAGAACATGGCTTGGTAGTTACGAGGAAATGTGGCTGTGTATCGGTTCAACTCCCAAACGTAGCTATCCTGGCAGTGTAGTCTTCTAAGTCGCGCATTTGGAAGAAGCATAGTCGAGTCTGGCATCAACCACCAGACGCACATCCAGGCTGCGTGGTCGCCCGCCCGGTTTGGCTGCGGGAATCAGATGCTGGATTATAGACCACTGGCTGTCAGTCAAATCTGTTGGGTATCGTTTTGTTTTCACAAAAACTACGTATCCCACAATTTGGCCGACAGCCTTTACTTTTCAAACAGCCTCTTAGCGCCTGTCATCGACATACTCAACGGCGAACAGTCTCAGGCATAGTGACTGGTGTGCGAAACTCCAGGATATAGGGGCCAGGGGTGAGGTTCCCGCGTACCTGCGGGAATAGACCTCTTGGGGAGATGGCCGCACCAAATACTGCGCCTCTTGACTGCCTGGCCCCTCCTGCGCTAAGCTACGGCAAACAGCTACCATACGACAAGAGACAAGAATATGGAATGGAAACTGGAGTGTTCAATCTGGCGAGAGGGTGAAGCGTATGTGGCTCGGTGTGACAGCTTGGAGATTTCAAGCCATGGCAAGACGGCCCAAGAGGCTCTCGGCAACCTTGAGGAAGCACTCGAACTCTATCTTCAGCACGCTCCACCCGCCGAAATCATGTCGTATCTTTCTCGCTTAGCCCCGGAATTTCGCCCATTCATCCAGAATCCTCCTGAGATCGAATCGGCGCTTCTGTCCGACCTCGCCACTGGAGAGTTGTCTCAGGCCAAGGGTGAAATCTCTCTAGCTTATGCCTAGATTGACCCCAATGAAGCCCCGAGAAGTTCTGAAAATCCTAAAGGACAACGGGTTTGAAGAGATCAGACAAAGTGGCAGCCATATCATACTGAAGGGCGAGATTGAAGACGAACACGGCATCATTACAGTAAGAGTCGTGGTCGTACCTGACCACGGCGAAATCCCAGTAGGCACTCTGAATGATATCGTGAACCGCTCAGGACTTGGCCGAAAAGCCTTTACGAAGTGAAGGCTTCCCCCTACCCCGATTAAGCTTCCCGTTGTCGAGACAGTGAAGATAGGCAAGGAGATCGCCACGAGCCGCAGACGGCTCGTTTTTTTCGTCTTTGTCTAACAGAAACATCTTTTTGATCCGCGGAGGACGCGGAAGGGCGCGGAGAACGGCGAAACTTTTTCAGATTCCCGAAGGCGCGCCGCGTTCTGGAGAGGGCGCCCACAAGGGGCGCCCCATGGGAGGATGCGGCGGCTAACCGTCTGGGCCATTAGGATTACAACACCGTCCTGCCATGCTTGGGCAATTCTGCCAGGTCTCCAATTTGTATCAACCCTTGCCGCGATGTTCGCATCTGCCAAAAGAGCGCAAGTCTGCGAAGTCAGTTCCCCTCTCTTGTAGAGGCCTAAATTTCCGCGCACATGGTATACTGACTTCGGCCACCGGCGCGCCCTCCAGTTCTCCCGGCCGCCGCCCTATTATCTCAGTCAGAGCAGCACGCGCGCCAAGAACTGCAGAGTTCCCAAAAATGCTATCCATCAAACCCGACCACTGGATCCGCCGGCAGGCCGTCGAACACGGCATGATCGAACCGTTCGAAGACCGCCAAAGACGCGACGGCATGATCTCCTACGGCCTCAGCAGCTTCGGCTACGACATCCGCGTCGCCAGAGACTTCCGCATCTTCACCCCGGCCACCGGCGAGCTCACCGTCATCGACCCCAAGGCGATCGACGAACAGGCCCTGCAGTCCTACCACGGCGACGACTGCATTATCCCCCCCAACAGCTTCGCCCTCGCCCGCACCATCGAGTACTTCCGCATCCCCCGCAACGTACTCGCCGTCTGCGTCGGCAAATCAACCTACGCCCGCTGCGGCATCATCGTCAACGTCACCCCCTTCGAGCCCGAGTGGGAGGGCTACGTCACCATCGAGATCAGCAACACAACCCCCCTCCCGGCCCGCATCTACGCCGGCGAAGGCATCGCCCAAGTCCTCTTCTTCGAAGGCGAAGCCCCCGAAGTCTCCTACGCCGACCGCAACGGCAAATACCAGAAACAGTCCGGCATCACCCTGCCCCGCCTGTAAAAGACAAGTAACGACTCAGCCACTCGACACCCGCCACCCCGAGCGAGGCAGTAAAGGTGTTTCTCTCTCCTCACACCTCTTCACTCTCTCCTCACCCGCCCTACAGATCGTAGATAGCCCGCATATTCTCACCCAGAACCAGCGCCTCATCCCGCTCCGAGAAACCGGCCATCCGGATCCCGTTCACCCCATGCGTCGCGATCCCCGCCGGCGCATTCGAGCCGAAAACGATCCGGTCCGCGCCCAGCTCCCCACTCTGCACAATCCCTGAAATCGTATACGGCTCCGCCGCCGCGATCAGCGTCGTGCCCAGATAGATGTTGGCGTTCTCCTGCGCCGCCTGCACCGCCGACCTCACCCACTCCCGGTAACCCATATGGTCCATAATAATCGTCACCTCAGGATGGTTCCTGGCGATGTGAGCGATATATTCCGGCGCACAGCCGCTCAGATGAGAGCCGGAGTGAATCGTGGCCGTGATTCCGAGCGAGCGCGCCAGATCCATTACCGGATCCACCGCGGCACTGTCCAGGCGGTAGCGGTGGCCGGCCGCCATCAGCTTCACCGTGCGCGCCCCCCGCCGCACACAGCTCTCCAGGTCCGCCAGCGCGTCCGGCCCCATCGTCGGGTTGACCAGACAGCCGGGCAAAATACGCGGCTCGCCCGCGACCGCTTCCATCATCTCCGCGTTCCCGGGCCGCGGATCGTCCGGCACACCACCCTGAAACACGACGCTCACGTCGATGTCGGCCTCGTCCGCATTGGCAAGCAGACCGGCCGTACCGTACGGCTTGCCGTCAAATTCATCCGTCCAGTAGGATTCGAAATCGGCGACGAACTGACTCATTTTGGGCCTCCGGTTTGATTGACTGAGGATTGCCTCCGCTGCCGCCCCCTGTTCGAGCGCGTGCAAAGGATCTATACCCTATCTGCGATCCCGCCCGGCGTCAAACACCCCATTCCGGAAGGCGCATCCCAAAACAGGCCGAACTCTCCCATTACTCCGGCAGCAACGCAGCCGCAGCCATCTCGCCGTCCGATCTTCAGCTCAGGAACCGCCGTCTCTGACTACTAACTACTAGGGCGTTATGCTAGTTGGGAAAGGCCAATTTCTTGATTTTCAGATATTCAGGTGCGCCCAAGAGACGGTTGATATAGATGCAGAGGGTATGTGCAGTCAATTTGGTGTAGAGTCGAGCACACAAG
>DAOUHY010000346.1:0-17494 GCA_034428435.1 Caldilineaceae bacterium
CTGGAGGACGGCGGAGAGCCCCATCGAGGCCCAGGTGCCGCCAAAGAGGCCGCCGTCGTAGCGGAAAGCGCCGTCGCTGAGACGGCGCACGGTGCCGGTGACGTGGACGGGCCGGCCCCAGGCGGGGTCGAGGCTGTAGCCGACCTGCAGGCTGACGGTCTGACCGATGCCGGCGCGGGCGCAGGCGTGGGCGGCGGCGGGATCGACGACCATGAGAAGGGCGGGCTCGTCCAGCCCCAGCGCCAGTAGCTCGCGCAGGAGGGCGACGCTGTCGCCGGGTGCGCCGCCGCCGGCGCAGTCGGCGGTGTCGACCAGGAGTACGGGTCGCCCCTCGATCTGGCGGCCGCGGGCGACGGCTTCGGCGACGGGCAGATGCTCGACCTCGAAGGCCCAGCGCCGCTGCCAGAACTCGGCGGCGAGCAGTTGCGCCTCGTGCGCGGCCAGGGCGGGGTCATTGTCGGTCACGACGACTGCGCCGCAGCCCATGCCGGGCAGGTCGTTGTAGGGGTGGACCTGGAAACAGGAGACGGAGAGGACGGACGGCTCCTTTTCGAGGCGCCGGGCGCGGCGGGTGAGGTGGGCCATGGGCCCGTCGCCGGCGGTCTGGCCGTTGCAGGCGCTGCAGATGATGGGGACCTTGGCCAGGGCGGTCACGGGAGTGACTTCGCCGCTAACTGCCTGCAGCAGCAGGCTGGCGCCGCGTTCGCCGGTGGTATAGGTGTCGTCGTGGGGATAGTGGGTGAAGGAGACGAGGGCGGCGGCCTGCTTTACCATGCGCGGGGTGACGTGGGCGTGCAGATCGAGCGTCATGACGATGGGCATGTCCGGCCCCACGATGCGGCGCACGGCATCGAGAATGTCGCCTTCCGGGTCCTCCTGGGAGGCGGTGACCATGGAGCCGTGCATGGCGAGGATGAGGCCGTCAAGCGGAAGGGCGGCGCGCAGGCGGGCCAGGAGCGTTTCCTTCAGCTGTGTGTAGCAGTCATCGGTGAGGACGCCGCCGGAGACGCTGCGCGCGGCCAGCAGGGGGAGCGGCTGCGCGCCCTCCTGTTCACAGACGGCGAGGATGCCAGCGACTTCGCAGTCGGTGCCGGCCAGCTGGAGGAGGGCATCGCCCTCATGGACATAGGAGTTGCGAAAGAGGGCCAGATCGGTCTGCGTGGCGGCGAACTGGTTGCTTTCCTGGAAGATGGAGCCGATGCCGATGCGCATGGCTGTCATTGGATTGCCTTTTCGGGCCCCATTTGGCGCAGGGGGCGCATCGAACATACGCTGTGGGGAGGGTATCAGATGATACCGATGGGCGCGTTCAATCAGATGGACAGGGAAATTATACCTACGTAATTGGGGAAGGCCAATGTTGGTTCAAATGGGGGCATGAAAGTAGACTGAAAAGGCTGGATTAACCCGACTTTAACAAAATGGAGTTAGTCATGTTTCGTTCGGCCTCTGTATCTTTCATCCTTGCGCTTGCGCTCCTTGTCGCCGGCTGCGTTGCCATTCCCACAAAGAACGAACCGGCGGCTTACACGCAGGCGCTCGTGCAGGACGCCATCCGCCTCTACGGTCAGGATGGGCGGGAAGCTGCAATCGAGCACTACAGTTCAACCGACAACGTGGACGGGCAGTGGTATGTCTTCATTATTGGTGGAGATGGGTACACTATTGCTCATTTCAACCCGGCAATGATAGGGCGGGACCCGGCGCTGCGCGTGGATTCGACCGGTTACTTTTATGGCGACGACGTACTGAGCGCGACCGAGGCAGGAAAGTGGGTCAGCTACGTCTTCACGAACCCGGACACGGGAGAGGAGACGCGTAAGCACGCATGGGTCGTACGCCACGACGGGCTGTTCTTCGGGTCGGGCTGGTACGAAGAGAACTGAGCTGGCCGGGGATATGGAAGCGCACGATAGTAGATTATCCAAGTACAAGACAGTCGAAATGGAGACAAACGTGTTTCGCTCTGCCGCCGTATTTCTTGCTCTTACGCTGGCGCTCTTCGCCGCGGGTTGCGTCGCCATCCCCACCAAGAATGAACCGGCGGCCTACACACAGGCGATCGTGCAGGATGCCATCCGCCTTTACAATGAGGAAGGGCGCCAGGCGGTCATCGACCACTACAGTTCGCCCGAAAACGTGGACGGGCAGTGGTATGTCTTCATTATCGGTGAAGACGGGTATACCATTGCGCACTACAGACCGGAAAGTGTAGGACGGGACCCGGCGCTGCGGGTCGATGCAAGCGGTTACTTCTATGGCGACGACATTTTGAGCGCTACCGAAGTGGGCAAGTGGGTCAGCTATGTCCACGACAAGCCGGATACCGGCCAAGTGACGCGCAAGCATACTTGGGTGGTGCGCCGTGACGGGCTGTTCTTCGGTTCGGGCTGGTACGAGAAGGAGTAGTGCGGCCGGGCGGGACGCGGTTAAGAAGGCGCTTTTCGGACGGCGTTGTCAGTTTTAGGCTACGCGTCTCTGCGCGCATTTTTCATGCAGGGGCGCGCAGAAGAGGGCACCCACAAGGGGTGCCCCTACAGATCAGGCAGCCTCCCAAGACATTGACCCTATGAGATACAATTGTCCTGAACCGTGTCAGGGAAGTCTTGCACGGAGGGATGCGTGAATGTCGGCTATGGTAGATGTGCCATAGTTACCTATAACGCAATGGAGAAGGTCATGAATCGTTCTGTCCCCCTATTTCTCATTCTCGTGTTCGCGCTTCTCGTCGCCGGTTGCGTCGCCATTCCCACCAAGAATGAACCGGCAGCGTACACCCAGGCGCTCGTGCAGGATGCCATCCGCTTTTATAATCAGGAAGGCCGCCAGGCCGCAATCGAACACTACAACTCGCCCGAAAACATGGATGGTCAATGGTACGTCGTCATTATCGGCGAAGATGGGTACACGATCGCGCACTTCAAGGCCGATATAAGAGGGCGGGACCCGGCGCTGCGCGTGGATTCGACCGGCTACTTTTTTGGGGACGAGATGCTGAGCGCGCCTGAAGAAGGAAAATGGATCAGTTATCTCGCCGTGAACCCGGAAACGGGCTACGAGGCGCGTAAGCACACATGGATGGTGCGCTACGACGGGCTGATCTTCGGGTCGGGCTGGTACGAGAAGGAGTGATGTGACCGGAGGGCGCGGCGTGGGCTGCGCGTCCTGGGTCCAACAGAAAGGAGGATGTTATGAAAATCGGACTGTTCACAGATAGCCTGACAACTTCCTTCAGCGAGGCGCTTGATTGGGTTGTCGAGCACGGGATCGAAGCTGTGGAGGTCGGGACGGGCAATTTCTCGCCGGCATTGCATTGCAACCTGGATGAACTGCTGCAAAGCGAGGAGGCGCGCACAGCCTTTACGTCCGCCATAGAAAGTCGCGGCCTGGTGCTGAGCGCTCTCAACTGCAATGGCAACCTGCTCGACCCGCACCCGGCGCGCGGCCAGGCATCGCAGGATGTCTTCTTCAAGACGGTAGAACTGGCGCATAGACTGGGCCTGGATACCGTCGTGACGATGAGCGGCTGCCCTGGCGACCCGAGTGGGACCCATTATCCAAACTGGCCCACACACCCGCAGCAGCCGGAGTACGCTGAGCTGGAGCGCTGGCAGTGGGATGAGGTAATCACCCCTTTCTGGGAGAAGGCGGGCCGGTTCGCTGCCGATCACGGGGTCAGGGTGGCGATCGAACTACACCCCGGCCAGTCGGCGTATAACACGCGCACGATGCTGCGGCTGCGTGAGATCGCCGGGCCGAGCGTGGGCGTCAACCTCGATCCCAGTCACTTTTTCTACCAGGGTATGGACCCGCTCATCGTCATCCGGGCGCTGGGAGAGGGGTTCATTTTCCACGTCCACGCCAAGGACACGCGCATCAACCCCTCTGAAATGGCTCTGAACGGCGGCCTCGATATGCGGCCGATGGAGCTGGTCGCCGAGCGCGCGTGGGCCTACCGCACGCTGGGTTACGGCCATGGGGAGGCATGGTGGCGCGATTTCGTCAGTGCGCTGCGCATGGCCGGCTACGACGGGGCGCTGAGCATCGAACACGAAGACCCGGTGATGAGCGCAGCGGAAGGGATCATCAAGAGTGTGCAGTTCCTTGAGCCGCTGATATTGCGGACGATGCCGGAGTAGGTGGCTTGGCGTAGGGGATTGTCTGGTTGTGGGGAAGCCAAGAGGTCTGTGAAAGTGAACGAGACGCAGCTGAGGCGGGCGAATAGGTCAGCTATGTCAACCGTAACCTGGAAACGGGTGAAGAGGGGCGCAAGCAGTCATCGGTTGTGCGCCATGATGGGGTGACTTTCGGGTCGGAGCGGGCATTGGAGAGGGAAGCGTTCCCCTCTTCAAGAGTGGGCGTTGGCGCTTGCGCCGCGGCCGACAAATAGCGAGGCCATTTCTTCAACTGGAAGCGAAGGAGACTCCTCGTGCAGATAACAGGCCGCCAGGCGATGGGCGTCGGTCCGGAACAGCGGCGGCGCGCTGGCGGCGCATTTGGACATCGCATGGGGACAGCGGGCGAAGAACTTGCAACCATCGCTTGCGCCTGTGGCTGCCGTCGAAGCGGCCATCGCTTCTGTATTCCAGCGGCGGTCCGGGTCGGGTTGGGGCACGGAGCCGATCAGCAGCTGCGTGTACGGGTGCTGCGGCTGCTTCACCACGAGGTTAATGTCCCCGGCCTCGGCTACGGATCCGGAATACATGACGATAATGTTCTCGCTGATCTGATAGGCCGTGGTGAGGTCGTGGGTGATGTAGACGACGGAGATGCCGAACTCCTGGTTCAGTTGACGCAGGTTGCCGAGAACGGTAGCTCGCAGCGAGGCGTCGATCATGGAGACCGGTTCGTCGGCCACGATTAGGCGCGGGCGCAACAGCAGGGCGCGCGCCACCATTATGCGCTGTCTCTGCCCGCCGCTCAGCTGGTGGGGGCGCCGTCCCAGGGTGTTTTCGGGGCGCAGTCCCACTGAGTGCAGGGCCTCCTCGATCAGCGTCTGACGCTCCTGTTGGGATTTGGCCAGGCCGAACTTGGCAATCGGAGTCGTCAGGACATGGTCGACCTTGTAGAAGGGGTTGTAGACCTCGAACGGATCCTGAAAGACGACCTGCACATCGCGCCGGAACGAATGCCATTCGGCGGTGGAAAGCCCGCGCAGATCCTTCCCCTGATAGAGCACCTGCCCTTGGGTTGGCGTCTCCAGACCGAGGAGGATGCGGGCCAGCGTTGTCTTGCCGCTGCCGCTTTCTCCGACCACAGCCGTGATGGAGGGCGGCTCGCTGGCGATGGCTAACGAAAAGTCTTCCAGCGCCGTGGTGCGGTTGCGGCTGAACAGGCCGCCGCCGAAGACCTTTGTGATATGTTGCACTTCGAGCAGGGCGCTCATGCGATTCGCGGTTCGTGGTAAATGGCCGGACTCCGGTTACGGAACTCCGGTTTGCGGCTGCGAATTGTGAATCAGTTCCAGGCGATGACAGGCTGCCCAACGCTGCGGTTGCACCTCATCCAGCGTCTGCTCCTGCGTTGCGCAATCGGCGGCGGCATGGGGGCATCTGGGGTGAAAGAGACAGCCCGTCGGCCGCTCAAGCAGCGAAGGCGGCAGTCCCGGTATGCCTTCGAGAGCGTCCTTCACTTCCAGAGACGGGAGGCATTCGATCAGCAAGCGGGCGTAGGGATGCAGAGGCCGGTTGAAAATCTCGCGCACGGGCGAGACCTCCACCAGTTTGCCGGCATACATGACGCCCACCCGGTCCACAAACTGGGCCATTATGCCCATATCATGGCCGACGAGGAGCACGGCCGCGCCGACCTCTTCCTGGACGCGGCGCAAGGTCTCCATAATCTGCATCTGCACGACGACGTCGAGCGCGCTGGTCGGCTCGTCGGCGATAATGACTTTGGGGCGCATGCTGATGGCCATGGCGATGCAGACCCGCTGCTTCATCCCGCCGCTCAACTCGTGCGGGTACATGTCGGCCACCTGGGGCTCCAACCCTACCCGCGCCAGTAGATCATGCACATAGGCTTCCTGCTCCCGCCGGCTCATCATTGCCGAATTGGTGCCGTTGTCAGTCCCGTTGGACCCGGCGGCGGCGTGATCTTTCATGCCATCGAGCAGCTGACGCCGGATCCGGGTCACCGGATTCAGGGAGTTCATGGAGCCTTGCGCCACCAGCGCGATCCCTGCCAGGCGTAATTTCCGCATCTCTTCGCCGGAGAGCGCCAACACATCCTGTCCGTCCAGCCAGACCTGCCCGGATTCGATCTGACCGGGCGGCTTGATCATGCGCAGCAAAGCCATTGCCAGTGTCGTCTTGCCCGAGCCGGATTCCCCGACCAGGCCGAAACGCTCTCCCGCCTCCAGGCTGAAGCTCACGGAGTCCACCGCCTGCACAACGCCGCTGGGCGTATGGTAATGGACCCGCAGGTCGCGCACTTGCAGCGCGGCTGATTGCGCAGGCGCTTCGCCGTTTGAGCCAGGTGGCGGCGTCATACGCTTCTCCTCAACCTGGGATTCGCCAATTCATCCATGCCGACGGAAGTCAGGTAAAGGGCGATAAAGATCAGGACGATGATCACCACAGGGGCTACCCACCACCACCAGTATCCCCCGAGCACACCGGCATGGAGGATGACCCAGTAGATCGTCATGCCCAGGGTCGGGTGGGATGTAGGGCCCAGCCCGAGGGCTTCCATACCGATTGTGGCCAGGATGGCGGAAGCGGTGGTGTTGACGAGGTTGGCGACGATAAAGGGAATGAGGTTGGGCATGAGCTCGCGGACGATAATCTCGCGCCCGCGCATACCGGACATGCGGGCTACATCGACATAGGCGCGCTCCTTCAGGGAGAGGACCTGCGAGCGGATCGTGCGCGTGGGCCACAGCCAGGCGGTGGCGGCCACGATCAGGGACATTTCGGTGGGGTTGACGCCTCTGAGAGCGATTGCGATCAGGATCAGGATCAGGATGCTGGGAATGGTCAACCCTACGTCGACAACCAGGCGGATGACGGCGTCGATGATGCCGCCGTAGTAGGCGCCGGCGAAAGCCAGGAGGCTGGCGAAGCCCACGCCCAGCACGCCGGCAAGCAGACCGACGCGCAACGTGAGCGGCGTACCCACGATCATGACCGCGAGCAGATCCCGGCCCACTTTATCGGTACCAAATGGGTATTCGGCAGAGGGTGATTGGTATGGCGGTGCGGAAAGCGGCGAGGCGTCTTCGATGTTGACAAGCAGGCGGCCGCCAATAGAAAAGAGCAGAAGACCCAGGATCAGACTCAGCCCAATAGCGAGGGTCGGGTTGCGACGCAGGTAGCCCAGCGCCTCCAGGAACGACGAGCGGTTATTAAGACGCGCTGCCCCATTGCCATTTGCGCGCATAGTCATTCAGGTCTGCCTTCTGATGCGTGGATCCAGCACCGGCAAAGTCAGGTCGAGGATCAGAGTTGTGGTGGCGAGTGTGAGGATTATCGTCAAAACGATCCCCTGGATGACAGGGTAGTCTACGCCCTTGATGGAGTTGAAGAGTACGGTGCCGATGCCGGGGAAGCCAAACACGACCTCGACCAGAAGCGCGCCGGAAAAGACATAGCCCATGGCCAGAGCCAGCGAGGTGATCTGGGGCAGAATCGCGTTGCGCAGCCCATAGTCGAAGAAGAGACGGCTGCTCTTGATGCCTTTGGCTTCTGCAAGGGTCATGTAGTCTTCGCCCTCAACCGTGATCATCATGCCGCGCATGGCGATGGCCCAGAAGCCCAGGCTGGACAGAAGGATAGATAAGGCGGGCAGGATGGAGTGTTCGAGGGCTTCGAGGAAGAAGCGCCAGCTCAGGTTGGGGATGGTGCCGATGCGATAGCCGCCGTGTCCGGGAAACCAACGCAGTTCAAAGGCAAACACGAAGAGCATGATCAGCCCCAACAGATAGTAGGGGATGGCCGCCATGGTCATGATGGGCGGGGCCAGGGAGCGGAGCCAGAGAGGTGCACGCGTCCAGGCGACGAGCGCGCCAAAGAACGTTCCGAATACAAAGGAAAGAAGCGTTGTCATGGTAAGGAGACTGATTGTCCAGAGCAGCGCCTCGCGCAAAATCTCCTTGACGGTTTTGGGATAGAATGCGATCGAATGGCCCAGGTCGAAGCGGGCCATGTCGCCCAGATAGGTGAGGTACTGCTGCCAGAGGGGCCTGTCGAGGCCGAATTTGGCGTTGTAGACCTCGACCATCTCCTCGATGCCTTTCCCCCAGGCGCTGCCGGACTGCACCTGTTTGATCATGCGTTCGCGGATGGGATCCTGACCGGACAGCCGCGGCAGGAAGAAGTTCACCGTTGCGGCCGTCAGCACGATCAGGAAGAAAAAGGCGATTCGTTTGAGGAGATAGCCGGCAGCCCACATAGGCAAGCCCCTGTGGCTGGTGGATGGCGATAGACGGCTAGTGAAGGGCAGCTGGCAACCCCACCAGCCGCACTGCACTATTGTGCCGGTTCAAGATGAAGCAGGACCAGGTGGAATCCGAGCAACTGGGGCGCTTCGTTAACATACTCGCCATCCTTACTGTCAACGGTCGGCCAGTTCTCCCAGTAGGTCTGATTCATCGCCATGTTGTGTTTCCAGTTGAACAGCATGACTGAAGGCAGCTCGGGCAGCCACATCTCCATCGCCTGGCGGAAGAGCGTCTTCATGGTCTCGGTATCGTCGGGATGCACCTGTGACATGGCCAGCACGATCTCGTCGAAGTCGGTGTTGCACCAGAGGGACTGGTTTGAGGCCCAGTTGGAGGCCGGGCCGCCTTCTTTGCCGCAGGTGTACAGGTTCAAGGCCTCGTAAGGTTCCTTGAGGCTGCCGGTGTGGCCGGCGGGGAAGGCGGTGTGCGTCTTGGAGACGAAGCGGTCCCAGGCGTCCGGCGGCGTTGTCAGTTCGGCATCGATCCCGCCGCGTTTCAGCTGCTCGACCAGCACCTCACCGGGTGCGTTCCAGGCGAACCAGGACTCAAGCGGCACTTTGATGGTGTCGCCATTGGCGTCCGCCCACATGCCGTCGCTGTTCATGCTATAGCCGGCGGCCTCGAGATGGGCGGCAGCTTTTTCGGGGTTGTACTCGTTGGTATCGTACTGTTCGAGCAGGTCGGAGATGGACTCGGTGTACTGTTCCAGGCCGGGATAGGGTGGGTAGGGCATGGGGTTGGGGCTGGTCAGGCCCTCATAGGCGACGTCCGCGATCTGCTGCCGGTCGATCAGGTAGGAGATCCCCCAGCGCACGTCAGCGTTATCGAAGGGGGGCTTTTCGTTGTTCAGCCACAACGCTTGTGCCCACCAGTCCACATAGCCGTAGGGGGCTTGGCGACCGTAGTGGGCGGTGACCTTTTCGTTCCGTTCCACGGCCAGCCGAATCGAGGCGCCCTGCAACTCGGTGATATCGATCTGGTTGCTGGTAACAAGCTCGATGAGGCGTGACTGATCGGTGCCGCCGACGACAAACATGACGCGTTCCATGTTCAGTGCATCGGTGAGGCCGGACTCAACCGCCCACCAGTCGTCGCGGCGGTCGAACATCTTCTGCTGCGGCGAAGAATAGACCACTTTGAGGGGGCCGGTTGTTACGGGCCAGCCCTTCTCGATGTCGTAGTGGGTGAAGGTGGCCCAGTCCTGGCCTTCGAAGATATGCTTGGGCATGATAGGGAAGGCGCCCGAGTCCCACTTCCAGACGAAGAAGCGGTCGTGGTAGCGGGGGAAGGAGAAGTTCAGGGTGATAAGGGCGGTGTGGTCGTCGACGGCGACAGCCTCTTTGGTGTACTGCCGGACTTCGTTGCCGAAGCGGACCTCACCGCCGATTTCGATGAGGTGATTGATTGTATAGGCGACGTCATGGGCAGTGAAGGGCGTGCCATCGCTCCACTTCACCTCCGGCCGCAAGGAGATGGTCAGCTCGGTGAAGTCGTCGTTGTAGTCAAAGCTCCTGGCCTGCCACATGACCGTCTCGTCTCTGAAAGCGTTCCAGTAGGCCATACCTTCATAGATGACGTTGAGGCCGCGCTGGTAGTCGCCGCCGATGGCAAAGGGCGTGTAGATCTCTGACTCTTCAAACTCATCGCTGCCCCACCAGCCGACGATCAACGTCCCCTCTCTGGGAACATCTTTGACGCCTTCCACACTGGTTGAATCCGCGGCCGGTTCGGCCATCTCTTCCGAGGCAGGCGCGGCTCCCTGAGCACAGGCGGCTACGAGTAGAGCCACCAAAGCCAAAAGCACAACGATCCTCAGATGCTCGCGGAATTTCCTACGCTTTTCCATTTCCTGTTCCTCCCTTTGGCCAAAATGGATATGTTCGATTGCGCCCCTACTCGAAAGGGACACGGAATGGGTAGTCGCTACGCGCTGGTTTCCCTGACACTGCGGCACTGCCGGTGGAATATGCGGTTTTGCGGGACATGAGTGAATTGGGAATACAGGAAGGTCGGACGATTCCCAAACGACATTTATTCACTCTATTGTAGTCATGGAGGGGTAATGGTACAAACGCCAAAAATCGATCTTGATGCGGCGGTACCGACCACGTCCGGCATACCTGTCGGAGCGTCCATTCGAGTCCCTGTGCCTACCGGGGATGTCAGAGCCGCTCCATATGTGGGGTTCAGTGTTCAGCGATCATCATCTTTTTCGAGCACGTACTGCCATCCGCCGGCGACCCAGCGTGCGCGCTGGCGTTGGAGGCCTTTCAGCAGGACATGGCGTGACTCTGCGCTGTCAACCAGGTCGCTTTTCTCAAAATAGTGCGCGAGCTGGTCGAGGCGGTGCAGGCAGTCTTTGTGGCCGCGGCGGCCGGCGCGCTCGATTTCGGCCTCAGAGCCAACGGTCCGCCGAAGGGTCTCGATCTGCTGGCGGTAGGGCGCGGCCCAGGCTTCGGGAACGCGCTCGTCGTTGACGATCGACTCTGCGGCGCGGACGTTGGCTTCGACTCCCTGGCTGAAACGTACCGCCAACCGGCGCACCAGCTTGATCATCAGGTACACAAACAGTCCTACACCGGCAATCCACAGCGCTGTCCAGAAGAGAAGGGCGTCCATACGTTTAACCCACGCCCCGGATCAGCGCCACAGCCACTCTCCCATCGCCTGGGCGCGTGTCTCGGCACCTGTGTAGAAGCCGGAACCAAGCGGAGGACTCATCACCGGCTATCCTCTTCCAGATCTCCGACGCCGTGAAGCGTCAGCTCCTGGGCGAAATGACAGGCGGCGTAATGGTCGGGGCTGACTTCCAGAAGCGGCGGTATTTCCTCCTGACAGATCTGCTGGGCGTAATTGCAACGGGGGTGGAAGTAGCAGCCGGGAGGCGGGTTGGCCGGGCTGGGCACTTCACCCTCAAGCATGATTTCATCCAGCAGGGAGTCCGGGTCGGGTTGGGGGATTGCGGACAGGAGCGCTTCCGTATAGGGGTGCTTGGGGTTGAGGAAGAGCTCCTCCGTCTCTGCCTGCTCCACAATCTTACCGACATACATGACGGCGACCCGGTCGGAGATATGCTGGATGACGCTGAGATCGTGGGCGATGAAGAGATAGGTAAGGCTGAATTCGGCCTGCAGGTCCTGCAGGAGATTGAGAATCTGGGCCTGGACCGAGACGTCGAGGGCGGAAACGGGCTCGTCACAGACGATGAGGCTGGGATGCAGGCTGAGAGCGCGGGCGATGCCGATGCGCTGGCGCTGACCGCCGCTGAAGGCGTGGGGATAGCGTTTGAGGTACTTGACGTCGAGGCCGACCAGATCGACCAGTTGACGCACGCGCTGCTCCAGGTCCTCGCCCCTGGCCAGCTTGTTCACGCGGAGGGGCTCGCCGACGATATCGAGAATGGTCTTGCGCGGATCGAGGCTGGCGTAGGGGTCCTGAAAGACCATCTGCATGTGGCGGCGGGTGGCGCGCAGCTCCTTGGCATCGAGGCCGGTGATGTCGGCCTGGCGGTCGTCGATACGCAACAGCACCTGTCCTGACGTCGGCTCAATGGCGCGGATTACGCAACGGCCCAGGGTGGTCTTGCCGCACCCGGACTCGCCGACCAGGCCCAAGGTCTGCCCGGCAGGAATGCTCAGGCTCACATCATCGACGGCGCGCACCTGCCCAATCACCCGGCGCAACAGACCCTTTTCGATGGGGAAATACTTTTTGAGGTTATGTACTTCGAGCAGGTTGTTCGATTCCATAGCTGTCATTCATAGAGTATACAACGTACCGAATGCCCCGGCTCCGTTTCCAGAAAATCGGGCACCTTCTCATCGCAGCGGCCAGGGATGAACTGCGTGCAGCGTTCGGCAAATGGACAGATGTCGGGCGGATCGAGGGGGACGGGGACTATACCCTCGATCGTGTCCAGACGGACCCGCGCCCTGCGCCCTGTCCTGGGGATGGAGCGCAACAGGGCCTGGGTATAGGGATGTTGGGGCGAGCGGAAGATCTGTCTGACAGTGCCGAATTCGACCACGCGTCCCAGGTACATCACGGCGACTTCGTCGGCCATATTGGCTATAACACCCAGATCATGGGTAATGAACATGATCGACATGCCCATCTCGGCCTGAAGCGTCTTCATCAGACGTAGAATCTGGGCCTGGATGGTCACGTCCAACGCTGTCGTGGGTTCATCTGCGATGAGGAGCTTGGGCTTGAGGGCCAGCGCCATGGCGATCATGGCGCGTTGACGCATGCCGCCGGATAGCTGATGCGGATAGGCGTCGACACGTTCTTCAGGAATGGGAATACCGACCAGGCTGAGGAGTTCAACGGCCCGGCTGCGCGCCTCATCCCGGGCCGCGTCTTCGTGGACCAGAATGGCCTCCATGATCTGATCGCCGACGGTGTGCACAGGTGAGAACGCTGTCATCGGCTCCTGAAAGATCATCGAGATATCGCGGCCGCGAATGTCGCGGATCTCTTTTCCGGACGGAGCGAGGGCAGCCAGATCGGTGATATGGCCGTTCTGGTGCAGCAGAATCTCCCCGGTCATCTGCGCAAACTCGGGCACGATGCGCAGAATCGACTGGGCGGTAACGCTCTTGCCGCAGCCCGATTCGCCCACAACGCCGAGTGTGCGATTCTTGTGAATGGTGAGCGATACACCGTTCACCGCTTTGAGCAGGCCCTCTTCCAGGGGAAAGAAGGTGTGCAGATCTCTGAGTTCGAGGACTGGCTCTTGCTGTTCCATTGTTGCTACTTGTAGGGGTCGGCGGCGTCACGCAGCCCATCGCCGATAAAGTTAAACAGGAGCACCGTTATGATCACAAGCAGGCCGGGGATAAGCATCCAAGGCTGCACAGCCACGCTGCGGACATTCTGGGCATCCTTTAACAGGGTGCCCCAGCTGACCGCGGGTGCACGAATGCCCAGGCCCAGGAAGCTGAGCGCCGTCTCTCCCAGGATCATGTTGGGGATGGCCAGGGTGAGATGGACGATGAGATAGCTCATAAATCCCGGCAACAGGTGTTCAACGATGATCTGCATATCGGTGGAACCGGCGACTTTGGCCGCGATCACAAAGTCCGACTCGCGCATTTCAAGCAGTTTACCGCGCACGACGCGGGCCAGCCCGGCCCATCCGATAATGGAAAGAATGATGGTGATGGAAAAGTAGATTTTGACCGGCGACCATCCCGCGGGCACGGCCGCGCTGAGCGCCATCCAGAGAGGTATGGTGGGGACGATGATCACGAACTCGATAATGCGCTGGATCAGCATATCGGTGGCGCCGCCGAAGTAGCCGGAGATGCCGCCAAGAAGGCAGCCCAGTATAAAGCTGATCATGACGCCCACCAGTCCAACGGAAAGGCTGACCTGGGCCCCCGCGAGTGTCCGGGAAAAGAGATCGCGGCCAAGCGAATCGGTTCCGAACAGAAAGATTACGCCGCCTTCCTCGGGAAGAAAGAAATGGAGGTCCATTGGAAAGAGACCCCAGAACCGATAGGATTCTCCCTTTTGGAAGAAGCGAATGCGGTAGATCTGTGAAGTATCTTCCGTATAGACGCGGGTGAAGGTATTGAAGTCGATTTCACCGTCGAGCTTATAGACAAAAGGTCCCCGGAATCGACCTTCACTGTCGAAGAGATGAATGCGGGAGGGCGAGGCGCTTAAGAAATCCTCATGTTTCGTCAGCCGGCCGTAGGGGACCCAGAACTGATAGGTGATCGCCAATACATAGAGAATTCCGAGCAAGGAAACAGAAACTACAGCCAACCGATGTCTTTTGAACTTGCGCCACATCAACTGCCACTGTGAGGCGAGGAAGTAGCGCTCTTCGGCCGTGATCCCGGCCTCCCGTATCCCGACTCCGCTTGAAACACCGGTTGTTACGTCGGTTGTCATCTCAAGTCTTTCCTTCAAAACGGATGCGTGGGTCTACAACGATCAGTAGAATGTCAGAAAGAAAGGTACCGATCAAGGTCAGAATACCCAGAAACATCACAATACTTCCTGCCAAGAACATATCCTGGTTGATAAGCGCCATGAAGAGGAGAGGGCCGGTGGTCGGCAGGCTGAGAACGATGGCGACGATGGTTTCGCCGGAGACGATGCCGGGCAGCTGCCAGCCAACCGTACTGACGATCGGATTGATGGCCAAGCGTACCGGGTACCTGAACAGCAGCTTGCCTTCGGCGACACCCTTGGCGCGAGCGGTGATGACATACTGTTTGCCCAGTTCATCGAGCAGGGTACCGCGCATGACGCGAATGATTCCGGCCGTGCCGGCCGTGCCGATAACGATGATAGGAACCCAGAGATGAGTGAAGAGATCCCATATTTTGCCCAGAGACCACGGGGCGAGGGCGTACTCGGAGGAAAAGAGGCCGCCGACGCTGATGCCGAGGTACTTGAAAAAGAGGAACATAAGGATGAGAGCGAGCATGAAGTTGGGCGTGGCCAGCCCGGCAAAGCCCAGCACAGAAAAGAGATAGTCGGTGAAGCCATACTGGCGGGTGGCGACGTAGATCCCGATGGGCACGGCAACGACATAGGTGAAAAAGAGGGTGAGCAGCGAGAGCAGAACCGTGTAAGGCAGACGTTCCCTGAGCAGCCTGCCCACGGGCTGGTTCCATTCGAAAGAGCGGCCCATTTCGCCCTGCAGAAAGCGTCCAAACCAGCGAACGTACTTCTCTACAGGGGTGGCATCAAGACCGTATTCGCGTTTGAGGGCTTCGATTTCGGCCTCATCGATGATGTCTCCCTCCTGTTCCAGGCGGGCGACGTAGCTGGTCAGAAAATCTCCCGGCGGCAGCTGAATGATGACAAACACAACTATGCTCAGAAACCAGAAAGTAACCACCGCGTAGATCAGTCTTTGTACGATATAGCCGATCATTTCCTGGCCTCGTACGGAGATTGCAGCAGGGAGATCCTCTTGCCTTCGTCTATCGCCTGTTGGGCTTTGAGGGCAATCTCTGTCATCCGAAAGAGCTCTTCAACGCCGGCGAAAGAGCCATCCTGAACAGAGCTGACAAAGGCCGTGTACCAGTTGGGTGTGTCGGGAATCTCGAGGTTGCATACCCCGGCCTGTTCGCTGATCAGCTTGGCGGTCTCCTCATTGGCGATGCTCTCGACAACGCCCTGTGTGCCTGAGATCATCATGCGCTCATCGCCATGGGTGGGCGCGGTGGCGGGACGCAGAAAATCGAGCATCACGGTGGAGACGCCTCCGTTTTGCATCCGCAACAGGACGGCGGCCTGGCTTGCGCAGCCCGGAAAGTCCGGGTGGGCGGCCGTCGTTTCCCAGCCGGTAACTTCGGTGAACAGATCGCCCAGCGACCAGACGAGCCAGTCGATGACATGAACGCCGACAAAGGGCACGATACCGGGAAATGTCTCGCGAGTGCGAAAATGGTCCGGCCGCCTGGCCCCCCAGCGGTAGGAGATCTGGCTGTAGCTGCCGAGGGGCTCGCCGATCAGACCGGCATGTACGGCATCGCGAGCGGCCTCAAACCATTTCATTCTGCGGTAGCCGTGTAGTGCGGCAAGCGGGGTCCCGGCCTCACTGGCCACGGCGTACAGATGGGAAAGGGATGCCAGGTCCATCGCCAGCGGTTTCTCCGTCATGACGGCGATGCCGCGTTTGAGGCATATTTCGGTGAATCCCGGAACCTGCTGCGGGGGGACGCAGATCTGCACGAGGTCCGGAGATTCCTTGTCGAGCATCTCCTCATACTCGGTATATCTGTTTGTCTCCGGCGTCACGCCCGGGGCGTTGGCGAAGGCGTCCAGCGATTCGCCGGGCAGTGCCAGGGCGACGGCTACGACGGCAACGTCGGGCAGATCGTGCAGCATCTGCTCGTAGTAATCCAGGTGTCCTGAGTGACCGAGTAGGGCGAATTTCATTGGAGCTTCCTCTCCACCTTGTAGAACGATTTGCGGCGCCTGGACCGGCTTCTACAGCAGCCTTTCGCTTCCGGCCTCCTTGGGCGCCCACAGTTCATCGTGCGTATAGTTTTGCGGGGTGGCGAGGGTTTCCTGGGGCAGCTCCCAGTCGGGCCGAAAAGTCCGGATCAGATTCACGGCGTTCTGAGAAGCGATACGATCGCGGGTGGCCTCGTCAATGTCTGCGGATTCCAGCTGGGCCTGGAGGATGCGAAAGTCGTAGTAGGGCAGGTCGCTGCCAAAGAGAATGCGCTCACTGCCGAGCTCGTTGACCAGTTGCGGCAGGTCCCAGTCGGACCGTGAGCCTTTGGGGCGCTGTACGATCTCAAACCAGACGTTATCCAGCTGCTGGCAGGGCTCCATTTCCTCTTCTGTGCCGGCATGGACGATGAAGGTCAGGTTAGGGAAGCGCCGTGCATAGGCCGCGGTGCGGTCTGCGCTCTCATGCAGAAGGCAGAGCCCGCCCTTGAGTGAGGCGACTTCGAGAAAAGGGTAGAGCTGTCTTTCGAAGGTCATGCCGGCGGGATGCCACATAATGCCCTGGAGACCACCTTCGACGAGGGTCTCTTCGAAGGCGTCGGCCCCGACTTGGCCGTGGCGCAGCTCGATCAGGGCCAGACCGATGGGAAAGCGATCGGGAAACTGCTGACAGGCGCGGACGATGATCCCGTTCTGGTCCCTGGTGTCGAGTATGCCCCGGATCTGCGACGAGCCGACGGCGGTCGGGCCGATGACCGAAGCGACGACGCCGGCGGAGGCCATGCGGGCCAGGCAGCGGCCGGTGGTCTGGCCGACGGCAGGGTCGTAGGTGATGGTCGTGCCGATATGACAGTGCACATCCACGTAGGGTCGCATCTTCACTCTACTCCTATCGCGCGCCGTTCGCTGGTTGCCTTTCGCGCCGCTTCGATGATGGCCAGATTGTGCCGCGCCTTCTCACCGTCGACCGGCATTTCCGAGCCGCTGGCGAGCGCCTCGAATGTGGCGGCGTAGCAGCCGAAGTGACCGCCAACGCCGGGGTTCTCTTTCACCACCGGTTCGGGTATTTCGAGAGAACTCCAGCCTTCTTCCTCGCCGCCGTAGCGCCAGAACGGCTCCTCGTCGCGG
>DAOUHY010000347.1:0-4993 GCA_034428435.1 Caldilineaceae bacterium
CCGTTGACATTTCCTTCCAGCCTGCCGTCTCCCCGTAGGGGCACCCCTTGTGGGTGCCCAAGCCCGTCCGCAACAGCGCCAATCAACCAGGATCCCCGTAGGGGCGCCCCTTGTGGGTGCCCAAGCCCGTCCGCACCAGCGCCAATCAACCATAATCCCTGTAGAGGGCGCCCCTTGTGGGTGCCCTCGTGGATTGGCAACACAAACGTCCCGCAGATTCCAGGTCATATAATCGTTAACGACTCCTGGTACTCTACAGCTAATTTGCATCTGCCAAGTCCCGATTCGCCAAGGGCCCCTACTGTCCCCAATTCGAATGGCAAAGTCCAAGCGCGCATACAAACCCTCTCTGATTTGTTATATCGCTGCGGCAAAGCATATAATTCGCCCCCACACCCTGTATTGAGCCGCCCCCTTTCATCGTCAGCGCAATACCTGTCTGCCGGCAGTGCGGCTAGCATCTCCTATAACGAATTGAGCCAGCGACCAGGACAAATTTCTCTTGTCAACCACGACCCGGAGCAACGGCGCTCATCAGTCCAATTCCAGCGAAGACTCCCCCACCGCCGACCCCCCCGAAAACGCGGCGAAGTTGGCTGACCGCTACCAGCTCTTCGAGTCCTTCTTCGAACAGCTCCATCTCGAAAAAGACGTCTACGCCCACGAGGACAGGATCGTCCTGCGCTGGCCGCGCAAACTCGAGGCGCCGGCCGACTTTAACGCCCGTCTCCAACTGACCAACGGGCGCATTTACGCCGATTCGGAAGGCAAAGAAGGCGACAGCCGCGACCGCATACTGACTCAGCCCGTCTCAATCCCCGACGGCGAATACGAACTGGTCCTCATGCCCTCCCCCAGCGAGTACTATGTCCGCGGCGTCCGCGTCCAGCGCAAAATCCCGCTCTCCGTCGTGCGCTCAGACTATCGCACCGCCCCCTATGGCACCTTCATCGAACGCCAGATCGAGCTCCTGCGCCACGCCGTCACCCACGATGACGGCCTCTATTCCGAGATCGCCAAAATGACCCTCGGCTGGTGGGATCGTATCACCACGCGAAAACTCTCGCCCGCCATCGAAACCGTCGCAGGTCTGGAAGAGGATCACCTCACCCGCCTGACCATGCTGCTCGGCATGGTTGCCCGCTACGGCGAAAACGACCAGTTCCCCACCGAGATCAGACAGCAGCTCGATGACTGCCTCTCCTCCTTCCCTTACTGCAGGCAGGCCTATGCAGACAGAACGGGCAAAGCCCTCGGCGACACCGAAGAGCTGCTGTTCGCCGCCAGTGAACTCCTGGCCGGACAACTCTACCCCGAACACACCTTCCCCTGCAGCAAGCGCTCCGGTCAGTGGCACCGCCAGCGCGCCGAAAAAGCCGTCACCCGCCGCCTCCAGCACGCCGCCACCGCCGGTTTCGCCGAATCGTCAAGCCACAGCCTCGCCCAACTCCTGACCGCCCTCGCCCACCTCATCGATCTCGCCGAATCGCAAGAGATCTGGGATCTGGCCGCAGTTCTGATCGACAAAGTCCTGGTGACCCTGGCATTGGACTCCTTCCAGGGTGTCTACGGCGCCGGCCAGATCACGGCCGAAAACGGTGGCGTCGTCCCAAGCGGACATGTGTCGCCCCTTGCCGGCGTTGCCCGCCTCATGTGGGGTGTCGGCGCCTGGAACTGGCATTTCGCCGCGCCAATAAGCCTCTGCTGTTGCCAGAACTATGCACACCCCCACCTCATCGCCTCCCTGGCAACCCTGCCTGACCCCGACGCCATGTGGGCCAGCGAACGCCACGCCGTGGCAGCCGGGTGCGAAGAGGCGCAGAAAGTAGAGCAGCACAATCCCCCGCAATCGCTCCACAAAGCAATCTACAGGACGCCCGACTATCTGCTCAGCAGCGCACAGGACTTCCGACCCGGTCAGCCCGGCCACGGCGGGCACAGCTGGCAGGCCACCGTGGACGCAGACGCCATCCTTTTCGTCAACCACCCCGGCGAACATGACCACGAGCAGGATGACCGCAGGGACGGCTACTGGCGCAGCGGGCTCCTGCCCCGCGTCGCCCAGCACCGCGACCTCCTCATCGCGCTCTACAACCTGCCCGCTTCCGATCCCTTCGGCTACACCCGCGCTTACTTTCCCACCTTCGCCTTCGACGAGCATCAGGTGGGCAAAGAGTGGGCCTTCGCCGCCAGGGGAGACGCCTACATCGCCCTCGGCTGCTCACAACCCATCGTACTTGTCCAGGACGGTCCCGCCGCCTCCCGCGAACTGCGCGCCACCGGGCACAACGTCGCCTGGATCTGCCAGATGGGCCGCAAAGCCGACTATGGCTCCTTTGCCGATTTCCGCAAACGGATATTGGCTGCACGTCTTATCTGTGACGAGCTTTCTGTATCATATCGCCGTTTACAGGGTGAAACCGTAACCTTCGACTGGAACGGGCCCCTCTTGGTCAACGGCGAAGCCCAACCGCTGCACAACCCCAACCATTACGAAGGCCCCAACTGCGTGACGGACGGCTGGCCCGCCACACAAATGGTCGTCGTTCATGCTGACCAGGCTATACAACTCGATTTTGCCGGTGGTTAACGCCATCATCAACAAATTTTCAGCATTTCAACCCAGGAGGAAAGCATGACCCAACGAACGATGCATCGCCGCCGCTTCCTGCAGTTGTCGGGAGCAACGACCGCGGCCGTCGTCCTGGCTGCCTGCGGAGGCCCCGAGCCGGAAGTGATCACCGAGGAGCCGGCCGCTGCGCCGGCCGCTGAGGAAGAGGCGCCCGCACAGACCGTCATGGAAGACGCCGAGGCGCCCTCCCAGTACTCGGAATCACCGCGCCTCGCCGAAATGGTCGCCAATGGTGACCTGCCCCCCGTCACCGAACGTCTGCCCGTTTCGCCTCTGGTCCTGCCGCGCGAGTCAATCGGCGAGTACGGCGGCCTCGTACGCCAGATTCACCTCGATCCCTCCAGCTTCGTCAGCCAGTACGGTTGGTTCTCCGAACGTATGCTGACCTATTCCGACCAGGATCTCAAGACCATCAAATCCAACCTCTTCGCAAGCTGGGAAATCAGCGACGACGCCACGCACTACACCTTCCACCTGCATGAGGGTATGCGCTGGTCCACCGGCGACCTCGTCACCACCGGCGACGTCGACTTCTGGTGGAACTCCGTCGCCACCCATCCCGAGGTCGCATCCAGCGTCTGGTGGGTCTACCGCCACGGCGGCGAGAACATGGTCCTCGATATTCACGACGACTACAGCTTCTCCGTCACTTTCGCCGCCCCCTTCGGCAACTTCCCCGCCTACCTGACCCGCCGTATTCAGGGCGACTTCCTGCTGCCCAGCAACTACCTCAAGCAGTTCCACGCCGACTTCGCCGACGAGGACGACCTGGCCGCCATGCTCGAAGAGTCCGAGTATGAGACCTGGGTGCAGCTCCTCAGTAACGTTCGCAGTGGCCGCAGCGTCTGGGGCACACGGCCCAACTCACCCGAGTATCCCATGCTCTCCGCCTGGATCGTTGACCAGGAGCCGCAGCAGGGCCTCGTGCTCATGAAGAGGAACCCCTACTACTGGAAGGTCGATACCTCCGGCCAGCAACTGCCCTACGTCGAAGATCTGCGCATCGACTTCGTCGCCAACCACGACATCGCCACGCAGAAGACCATCCAGGGTGAGCTCGACTACGTCGGCCCGCATGATGTCTCGATTGCCCGCTATCCCCTCTACAAGGAAAACGAGCCGACTCAGCACTACCAGGTCATGGACTACACCAGCTGCATGACCGACCGTTACACGCTCTATCCCTGCCACACGCTGACCGAAGACCTCGTGCTGCGTGAAATCGTGCAGCACCCCAATTTCGTCAAAGCGCTGAACGTCGCCATCGACCGCGAGGAGATCAACCAGAATCTCTTCTTCGGCCTTGCTAAGATGGGCCAGTTGGCGCCGATGCCCAACTCCCAGTATTACGAACCGAAGTATGCCGAAAACTGGTCCCAGTACGACCCCGACTTGGCCAACCAGTTGCTCGACGACATGGGCCTGACCGAGCGCAACGGCGACGGCTTCCGCCTGCGCCCTGACGGCGATGTGCTCAAGTTCAACATCGAGCACGCCGGGCCGCGCGTTGGCGTCGCCACCCACGAGTTCACCGAGATCGTCGTTACCTTCTGGCGCGAGGTCGGTATCGAAGCATCCACCAAAGAGATCCAGATCTCGCTCTACAACGAGCGCTGGAGCCAGGGCCTGGTTCACTGCGGCTGCTGGCACGCAGACCGCTGCACCGATACCTTGCTGCCGGTCGAAATGCGCTGGTTCATCCCCACCAACATCGGCCAGGGCGGCCCAGCTCCCGAGTGGGGGCGCTGGTTCAGGAGCAACGGCCAGGACGGCGAAGAGCCGCCGGCCGCCATCCAGACCCTTTACGACCACTACAACACCATGAACACCGTAATCGATGATGCCGAGCGCGTGGCTGCCGGTAAGAAGATCTTCGACTGGCTTGCCGATAACCCGCTGGCCGTCGGCTCCGTCTCCGAGAGCCCGGCGCCGCTCATCTTCCCCAAGACCATGCGCAACCTGCCCGCCGCAGGTAAACCCGTCGGCTGGGATACCTACGGCATCTCCACCTACCACCCCGAAGCCTTCTACTACGAAGGCGGCGGCTCGTAAACTGCAAGAAGTGAGTATAGAGGAGTGAGGAGAGAGTAGGGATAGATTCTCTCTCTCCTCTCCGCTCTCTCCTCAAAAGGAGTTCCCAATGACCGTCTACATCATCCAGCGCGTCATGCGTATGATTCCGTTGCTGTTCCTGCTCTCTCTCGTCGCCTTTCTCATCATCCAGCTTCCCCCAGGCGACTATCTGACCGAGCACATCAACGCACTGCGGGCATCCGGCCGCGATGTAGACGAAGCCGAAGTCGAGCGCCTCATGAAACAGTACGCCCTCGACCGGCCCATGCACGTCCAGTATCTGACCTG
>DAOUHY010000348.1:0-11211 GCA_034428435.1 Caldilineaceae bacterium
ACTGCAGTGGTCAGTGGTCAGTGGTCAGTGGTCAGTGGTCAGTGGTCAGTGGTCAGTGGTCAGAGGCGACACTTCCCCTGCGTCAGAGTCTAACGCGTACTGGAAATCACGCCGTTGCTACCCGAGGTATAGGAAAGTTCACCCCCATTTTGGGATGCACGCGGATTTACGAAACACCGGCCGCGACCAACCGGGATATGGTATAATCCCAAGAATTGAGCGCTGAGACTTGCGGCAGGACGTAACCATATGTACACAGCCGTGTTCCCGTTTTTTGAGGGTAGGATGAGACCGGTTTGCATGGGCCGAATACGCAAATGAAGCTGACATCAGAGTATCTGGACACGTTGAACCGGATTCAGGACCGGATCATGTGGCTGTCGATGCGGATCGTGCACGAGGCCAACAGCATTCGTCCGCAACGGGACGGCGTCAAGGTTGGCGGGCACCAGGCCTCGTCGGCGAGCATGGTGACGATCATGACCGCGCTCTACTTTCACCTGCTCAAGCACGGGGACAAGGTGTCGGTCAAACCGCACGCTTCGCCGGTCTTTCACGCCATTCAGTATCTCCTCGGGCAGTTGCCACGCGAATACCTGACCACGTTGCGCGCTTTTGGCGGGCTGCAGGCCTATCCCAGTCGCACCAAAGACCCCGACCCGGTTGACTTTTCCACCGGTTCGGTGGGGCTGGGTGCGGTGGCGCCGGCCTTCGCGGGGCTGTCCCACTACTATGCCAAGATGCACTTTGGCGACGTGACTTCCAATCGCTTCATTGCCATCATCGGCGATGCGGAGCTGGACGAGGGCAATGTCTGGGAAGCCGTCTTCGATGAATGGATGGACGAACTGGCCAACACGATCTGGATCGTGGACCTGAACAGGCAGAGTCTGGACCGGGTGGTCCCCGGTATCCGCGCGGGGACGCTGAAGGCGATGTTCGCCAGCTGGGGCTGGCAGGTGTTGGAGGCGAAGTACGGGCGCAAGCTGCAGGACTTGTTTGCCAAGGAAAACGGCGAGCTGGTTCGCAAACGCATCGACGACATGAGCAACGAGGAGTACCAGCTGCTGGTACGGCTGCCGGGCGATCAGTTGCGCCGGCGTTCTGTGACGGTAAACGGGCAGAGGGACCCGCGCCTGGAGGAGTTGCTGGCACCGATCAGTAATGAGGAGCTGCCCAGCGTGGTTGGCAATCTGGGCGGCCACGACCTCTACGAGATGATTGGCGTCCTTGAAGAGGCCGACGCCACGGCAGACCGGCCCACGGTGATATTCGCCTATACGATTAAGGGCTGGCGGCTGCCGATTGCCGGCGACCCGCACAACCATTCGAAATTGCTCAGTGTTGAGGAGATGTCGGCCCTGGCAGAGGAGCTGTCGATCCCCGGCAATGATGAATGGGCCGATTTTGACCCGGAATCGGAGGAGGGGGCTCTCTGCACGGAGATCGCACAACAGCTGTACCCTGCCCCGAATGGAGAGGTCGCGGCAGTTGCGCAGAAGGTGAACGGCGCGGCAGAGCTTCCCGCGGGTCTTTCGGCTCAGGACGTTCCCGAAAGTGTGCCGGCCCGTATGCATGGCATGCTCAGCACCCAGCAGTCGTTCGGCCAGATCCTGGTGAGCATGAGCCGCGATCCGAAGCTGGCGCCGCGGCTGGTCACCACTTCGCCCGATGTCTCCACGTCTACGAACCTTTCGGGCTGGATCGCCAAACAGGGCGTCTTTTCCTTGACCGATAGGGAGATCTACGAACTGGAGGAGAACCGGGGGCTGAGCTATCACTACGGGCCGGACGGCCAGCATATCGAGCTGGGCATTTCGGAGATGAATCTCTTCATGATGCTGGCGATGCTGGGCCTCTCGGCGGAGTTGAACGGGCAGCAGTTGATCCCGATCGGCACGGTCTACGATCCCTTCGTGCTGCGGGGCCTGGACTCGTTTATCTACGGCCTCTACGCCGGTTCCCGCTTTATCATTGTGGGTACGCCTTCGGGTGTCAGCCTGGCCCCGGAGGGCGGCGCGCACCAGTCAACGGTGACCCCTTCGCTGGGCGCGGAGCTGCCGAATCTGAACAGCTACGAGCCCTGTTTTGCGCAGGAGCTGGTCTGGATCATGCTGGAGGCGGTGCGCCAGTGCTGCCGCGACGTGGACGGTAGAGCGACCTATCTGCGCCTTTCGACAAAGCCCACGGATCAGTCGCTGCTTGAGCCGGCGATGGAGCGGCTTGGTGCGACCGAACTGCGCCGCCAGGTGCTCGAAGGCGGGTTCAGACTGCTGGACTGGAAGACGGCCACGCCGGAAGCGGATCCTCGATCGCTGGTCCATATTGCCTCAAGCGGCATCATGCTGGCGGAGGCAATGGAGGCGGCGGAGATGCTGCAGGCGGAGGGCATTGCGGTCAATGTGCTGAACATATCCAGCCCCCGCCGTCTTTTTGAAAACTGGCGGGCCGCGCAGTGGGGACGCAGGCCGGGAAGGGAGCCAAGCCGGCTGCTCTCGTGGTTGATCCCCCCGAACGAGCGCCAGGCCCCGATTGTCACGGTGCAGGACGGGGCGTCGCACAATCTGGCGTGGTTGGGGAGCCTGTTCGGAAGCTACCTTTTACCGCTGGGCGTGGACGATTTCGGTCAATCGGGAACGCCGGCTGATCTTTACCGGCATTTCGGGATCGACAGCCAGGCGATCTTCGAGGCGGCGCTGGTGGGACTGAATCGAACGGAGTTTGGATAGGACCGACGTGCCATCAGGCCCACATGTGTGCATGAGAGACGGTCAGCGGCTGGCTGCCGTTGCCGATAATGGGAGGGATACGTGGCTGAGACAATCCCCATGCCCGACCTGGGTTTTGAGGCCGATGAAGGTGAGCTTTCGGTCTGGTTGAAGGGCGTGGGCGACGCGGTGCAGGCGGGCGAACCTATCGCAGAGTTCGAATCGGACAAGGTTACGCTGGAGGTGGAGTCGCCGGTTGCGGGGGTGCTGCTGGAGCACCTCATTCAGCCCGGAGAAAGCGTTGCAGAGGGTGCGCCGATTGCCCGGATTGGGGAGGCAGAGGAACTCTCCGTCTCGCCAGCGCCTGCTCCAACTCCTGCCAAAGAGCCTGCCCCACCACCGCCCGAGCCACCTGCAGCGAAGACGCCATCCACTCCTTTGCCGGCCGCGCCGCAAGAGAGTGAACCGGTGCGTCGCGTGCCTGTGGCACCCGCGGGCAATGGCTTACTGGCGACGCCGATTGCGTTGCGCATGGCCCGAGAGCACAATCTGGACCTGCGGCGTGTGGCCGGCAGCGGTCCCGGCGGTCGGATTCTGCGCGGGGACGTGGAGAGTCATCTGGCCGAGGCCCGTCCCGGGGCGATCGAGGAGGTTGTGCGGCGCCCGCCAGAGGACGGCGACCGGCCTCCATCGGTTGGGAATGCCGCTTCGCCGCTGCGACGGACGATAGCGCGGCGCATGAGCCAGAGCAAGCAGACGATCCCTCACTTTTACATCACCAATTCGGTCACGATGGACGACGCCCTGGCACTGAGAAGGCAGTACAATGAAGCATTTCCAGCGGATGGGCAGGTTACGGTCAACGACATCGTAGTGAAGGCCGCTGCCCTGGCGCTGCGCGAGTTCCCCAATCTGAACGCGTCCTACGTGGACGACCGCATCGATGTACACTCTGACATCAATATCGGCGCGGCGGTGGCGGTGGAAGGGGGCGTGCTGACGGTCACCACCCGCCAGACCGACCGCAGTCCGATTGCGGACATCGCGCGCGAGAATCGGGCCATGATCGAGAGGGCGCGTGCGGGCAGGGCCAATCCGGATGATGTATCGGGCAGCACCTTTACGATCAGCAACCTGGGCGGCTACGACACCGATCACTTTGCCGCGATCATCAACCCGCCGCAGGCCGCGATTCTGGCGGTGGCAACTGCCAGGGCGACCGCGGTGGTTGAGGGGGGTCAGGTGGTGGTGCGCACGGTCATGCAGGTCACAATCTCCGCTGATCACAGAGTGACGGACGGCGCTGAGTGCGCCCTTTACTTGAAGAAACTGAAAGAACTGTTGGAGGCGCCGATCAGGCTATTCCTAAGTGGCTGAAAGCCCTACGATCAATCGATCACCGAATCTCCCGCTGCGATCGCGCAGATCTACTGCCTTGGCGGATGGCCGGAGGGTCCAAAACCCGCTGAATGCGAAAGGGCACTAAAAAGTGCAGAAAAACAGAGTAATCGTACTGCTGCTAGCCCTTGTCGCTGCATGTATCGTGGTTGACGCGAACCAAAGTGAGGGAAATGTAGTAGCCTTTCTCAAACAGGGTATCGCGGAGCTTGAGCTCGGTCAGTACGATGAGGCCATCGCCGAATTTGAAAAGGCTCTCCAATTGCGGCCCGACATTGCCACCGGCTACATTGGCAGAGGCGCCGCCCACATCAAGAGTGGTCAGTTCCAGGAGGCGATTGTGGATTTCGACCGGGCCCTCCTGTTGGAACGTTACAATGTCGATGCCTACTATTACCGGGGGGCTGCCAAAAGCAGACTCAGGTTGTTCGAGGATGCCATCGCCGACTTTGACAAAGCTCTCCGGCTGAAGCATGACCATGCTGATGCCTTCATACATCGGGGCAATGCCAAGACCTGCCTTGGTCTGCATCAGGAGGCTCTCGCTGACTTTGAAATGGCTCTCCTATACGAACCTGAGAACGCCGGGGCCTATTATGGTCGCGGTGTTACTTATGTGCACCTCCATCAGAGCGAGGACGCCATTCTCGAACTAGATCGGGCTCTCCAATTGCAACCCGACAGTGCCGGTGCCTACATCTCCCGTGGCTATGCGAAAGCCACATTAGGACGATACCTAGAGGCCATTGTCGACTATGAACTGGCCATTGCGCTGCAACCCGGCCATGTCGGTGCCATCTTTCAAAGGGGCCGTGCAAGAGAGAAACTGGGCCAATATCAGTCTGCCATCGCCGACTATGACCAAGTTCTCCAGTCCAAGCCAGACAGTGCCCACACCTACTTCCATCGGGGCCTTGCCAGGGCTAACCTAGGCCGATTCCAGGACGCCATTGTCGATTATGACCGGGCTATACAATTCAAGCACGACTATGCCAAAGCTTTCATTAATCGAGGCCTTGCCAAGAACAACCTTGGCCTGGTCGAAGGCGCTTTCGCCGACTTGCAGGCGGCGGCTGTGCTGAACTCGGCGGAAGTGGCTGTCGACAGCGCTGGTAGTATCGACTCGGAGGGGCTTGTTCGGCAGCTTTGGTTTGAGCAATATTGAGCGTACCTCCGCCTGAACGGCTCTCCCACAGTTTCCGAGGAATTTGCCCGGAGAGCTTGCTCCGCAGCTATACTTCAGAAAAGCATGCCCATATTTTCTCCTCATAAACTGACAGCCATCGCTCAGGAGGTTTTCGTTGCCGCCGGCCTGGGGCAGGACGAGGCCGGGACTGTTGCTGAACACCTGGTTCAGGCAAACCTGGCCGGACACGACTCGCACGGTGTGCTGCGGATCCCGGAGTATGTGGAGTGGATGGAGGCGGGCGACGTCGTCCCCGGTCAGCATGTTTCGATCATAGATGAGACGCCGGTCCTGGCGGTGATGGAAGGGGGCTGGGGTTTCGGCCAGGTCATCGGGCTGGAGGCGTTTGAGGTTGCGATGGAGAAGGCGCGGGAAAACGGCGTCGGGATTGTCGCGGTCAGCCGGTGCGGGCACATCGGGCGCGTCGGGCATTATCCCTACCTGGCGGCAGAGCAAGGGCTGGTGACGGTGATGTTCGTTAATACGCACGGGGGCGGTAAGCTGGCCGCGCCGTGGGGCGGGCGGGGGCGGCGGCTGTCGGCGAACCCGATTTCCGTAGGGATCCCGCGCAAGGATGGGGAACCGCTGGTGCTGGATATGGCGACATCGGCTATTGCCGATGGCAAGCTGAAGGACATGCACAATCGCGGGGTACCGGCGCCGGCCGGCTGTATTGTTGACGCGGACGGCAATCCGACGACGGACCCTGCGGCCTATATCGGACCGCCGGAAGGCGCACTGCTGCCCTTTGGCGGGCACAAAGGCTTTGGCCTGTCCTTTGTTATCGACATTTTGGCCGGTGCGCTGTCTGGTGCTGGTTGCAGCCGCGACGGCGTGAACCGCATCGGCAATGGATTCGTGGCAATTGTGATCCAGCCTGAGGAGATGAGAGACGGCGACGGCTTCTATGCCGACGTCGAAGGGCTGGTGCAGCACGTCAAGGGTTCAGAGTTGGCGGCCGGGTTCGACGAGATCCTGGCGCCGGGCGAGCCGGAAATTCGCACGCGTCAACAGCGGATGCGGGAAGGCATCGCGATTGACGATACGGCGTGGGGCAAGATCTGCGCCGCGGCCGAGCGCTACGGTGTCAGGTTGACCCTATCAGAATAGGGCCCCGTAGGCACTGAAATAGCTTTCGCTGGTCATCGAGCCCCGTCCCGGCATTACAAACTCCCGCTGTGGAAACGGCAGAGAGAAAAAGGAGAAGGTGAATCGTTCGGCCGCGCTGTTAGCGCTCAGCCGGACACGGTGATTCATCGCTTTGATCGCGCCTTGGGACCACATTTCCATCAGATAGCCCGGGTAGAGCAGGATCGAGTCCACGGCGTCAACAGATTTCCACTCAGATTCCCCGTTCTCGCCGGCCACCTGTAGCTCCAACTCTTCATCGATACCGAATGGGAATACGGTGAACAGAGAGGCATCGGGGTGCGCGGAGAGCCGGGTGTTGTCTGCTGCGGTGGTGGTGAACTGCCGTTGCGGGGGATAGTAGTTGTTGGAGACCATGTGGCCGGCATTGTGCTGGTAAAAATCGAGCAGGCCGGGTATGTCAAGCTGAGTCAGCAGGTCGGTTTCCAGTGAACGCACGGTCTGCACGACCTTTTTCCAACTTCCCTTCAGAAAGCTCTGAAACTCTTCAGGGTAGCGGTCCACCGGGTAGAACTCGGAGAGTACAAAGGTGCTGATGAGGTCGTCTGCGGCCTGATGGCTGCTATCGGTCTGGCCGTAGTAGGAAAAGCCGTCGTAGGCATACCCGTAACGCTTTTGAAGAAAGCGAAGTTGATAGTCACGAACTCTGTGGATGAAGGTTCGAAAGGCTTCCAGGAGTTCGGTACAGTCCAGGGCGGCGCGGGAGGCTACGAGGTATCCTCTTGACTTCAGTAAGTCTGCACTTTGCGGGTCGATCACGGTTTGGTTACTCCACGTTCAGAGTTTCAGGTGCGCAAGCGCGTTTCGCTTCAGAGCAAGAAACTCCGGCTCCAGGATTGTATTCTCGTCGCGCGGATGGGGCAAGTCGATTTTGAGGTCGGCGGTGATGCGGCCGGGACGGGGGCTGAAGACGAGCATGCGGTCTCCCAGGAGCAGCGCTTCGTCGATGTCGTGTGTGATAAAGAGAATGGTCTTGGAAAACTGTGTCCGAACGCTGAGCAGCCACTGCTGCAGCATGCGGCGGGTGAGGGCGTCGAGCGCGCCGAACGGTTCATCGAGGAGCAGGATATCGTAGCCGGCGAGGAAGGTACGCAGCAGCGCGGCGCGCTGCCCCATGCCGCCGGAGAGCGTGCTGGGCCAGTTGTTTTCGAAGCCGTCGAGTCCGAAGAGGGGCAGCAGCTGACGCGCCTCTACACGGGCGGCGTCGCGGCTGCCTCCGGCCAGTTCAACGCCCAGGATAACGTTTTCGAGCACTGTGCGCCAGGGCAACAGGGTATCGCGTTGAGGCATGTAGCCAAAGCGCCCCTGCCGGTCGGGCGGGTCCGGCAGGGGCTGCCCTTGCAGGATTATCTGGCCGCTGTCCGGCTGTTCGAGGCCGGACAGCAGGCGCAGAAGGGTGGACTTACCGCAGCCGCTGGGGCCGATGATTGTCAGGAACTCGCCCTCCTCGACGTTGAAGGTCAGGTCGACGACAGCTTCGACTTCGCCGCGCGATCCCCGGCGCGTGCCGCCGCTGAAGGTCTTGGAGAGCGAGTCGACCGCCAGTAAAGTCATTCTCGTTCGGGCAGAAACTCGTTGGTATATGCGCCCTCGCCGTCAAAGGACTCGATGATACCGCCGTCGATAAAGAAGTCGGCGTAGGCTTGCCAGACTTCGCCGGACTGGATGCCCCATTGCGGGGCTTCTGCCTGGTATTCGTTGGCCAGCCATGCCTGGCTGGCATGGACGAGGTCGGCGTCCAGGTCCGGATTGGCCGCCAGCAGAATGTCGGCGGCCTCGGCAGGGTTGTCGATGGCGAACTCAAAGCCTCTGGCCGTCGCCGCGACGAAAGCCTTCACGGTGTCCGGATCGTTGGCGATCATGGCCTCGCCGGTGATCAGGATCGGCGTGTAGTAGTCGGGGATGCAGTCCAGGTAGTCCTTGAGCATGATGATGTTGAGATCGATGCCCTGCAGCTCGGCGTTGATGCCTGTCCAGGCGTAGTAGATCCAGGCGAAGTCGACCTGGTCGGCTTCGGTGATTGAAAGGAAGTCGGCCCAGCCGACGTCGATGAACTCGACATCTTCGGCCGACCCGCCGGCGCATTGCATCAGCAGGTCGATGGTGGGATATTCGATCGGGGAGCCGAAGCTGCCATAGCGCTTGCCGGCGAGGTCGGTGGGCCCTTCGATGCCGGCGCTGCTGCGGGAAGCGAAGCCGGAGGTGTTGTGCTGGATGACGGCGGCGATCGAGACGATAGGCACGCCCTCGACACGGGCAAAGGTGGCCCCCTCCTGGTAGCTCACGCCGAAGTCAGCCGAGCCGGTGCCCACGACCTGGTGCACATCGGACTCGCCCGGTATGACGATATCCACGTTGAGGCCGGCCTCCTCATACCAACCCTTGTCCTGGGCGACGTAGATGCCGGTGTGATTTGTATTCGGCGTCCAGTCCAATAGCAAAGTGACGTCCTTCAGGGCGGCGGAGCCGCCCCCACTCTGGGCGGCCGGGGCAACCGGTACACAGGCTGTCGCCAGTGACACGGCAATCAGAATTGCAATCAACAGGGTTGTTCGAGACAGTCGAGTTTGCATCATCTCCTCCTTGGAGTAAGAACCCGCTTATGGCAGGCACCGGTTGGCAACTGCCGTTATCGTTCGTCAAAGTGCCAGGGCATCATGCCGCGCTCGAGTGCAAAGACGGCCAGAAACAACATGATGCTCAGGAGTGACGTGATGACAATGGCCGAAAAGACCTGTGCGGTCTTGAACGCCGCGGACGAGCGCAGCATGTAGATTCCCAGCCCCTGTTTGGCGCCAACCCACTCCCCAACGATGGCGCCGGTTACGCTGTAGGTGGCTGCGATTTTGAGGCCAGAAAAGAAGTAAGGCAGAGCGGCCGGCAACCGCACCTTGCGCCAGATCTGCAGCCACGTCGCTCCCATAGAGCGGAAGAGGTCGATCAGTTCGGGCTCGGTAGAGGTCAGCCCATCGCTTGTGTTAACGGCGATGGGGAAGAAACAGAAGAGCGTCACGACGATTACCTTGGGCGCGATGCCGAAGCCAAACCAGATGATGAGCAGCGGCGCCAGCGCCAGAATGGGCACGGTCTGGGAGATGACTAGAAGCGGATAGATGGCGCGCTGCAGCAGGGGCGAGAAGTTGATGGCGGCTGCGACCGACACGCCTGCGGTCACGGCAATGCCAATGCCGATTGCGACCTCCAGCATGGTCTGGGCGACATGGACGCCGAGCAGAGCGCGCATCTCCCAGAATGCCTGCCAGATGGCCGAAGGCGAGGGCACGATCCACTTCGGCACTTCAAGGCCCCATACAACAAGCTCCCAGAGGATCGCCAGCGTAAGAAGAACGGCGGCTGGCAGGAACAGGCGCGCCGCCCGCATCAGCCGGCTCCCCGGAACTTTGAAACCTTCTCCTCAATGGTGGAGCCGCCTACGGCCTCGCCGATCTTGATGATCGTCACCACGCCTGCTACACCGTCGACAAAGCAGGCGCGATGGGCCCTTTTGGCCACGTCGAGGCAGGTTTCGAGGTCACCCTCGACGGTCGTACCCAGAGCGCCGACCTCGTATTTGAGGCCTGATGCCTGGATTACGCCGATAGCGCGATCGACGATGGAATAGACATCGCCGCCGGTCGAGGGGAGTACTTGAATATCGACATTTACCGGGTCGGACATGGTGTCTCCTTTCCCAACAAAAAAACCGCCCTGGCAGGCGGTTGGCGTTTGGCGCAATATGCAGTTTTTCAACTCATCGCTAAGGTTCCTACGCCAGCATTACCTGGATCAGGTGTGTCGGTCATCTCCACGGAGCGCCATTCGGACGCGGTAGGAGATCTCTCAGCCCAGTTCTTCCGAGCTCCCGATTGCGATTCGGTTGTTCAGGTGCAACTGCTCCCGGTCAGAGAGCAACTGCGCACAGTATATTTGATCTACTCATGTCCGTCAAGTCAGGAACAGTGGGGGGTGCATCCCAGAATTGGGGTGGGAACAGTCTGGGAATTCAGGCCGCGGTGGCTGGGATAGTTTGCCGGCTCTTGCCGAGACGGAGTGCAGCCGCCAAGCCTGGCCTTACCGGGAGATCCGTTTTTTTGGGGGGGCCAGGGCAGGCACAAGACCTGTCTCCAGGGGGATTTGATGGGACTGGCGGGACGCGGTCTGGCCAGGCACCTTCGATTAGGCACCTGTCACCAATGACGACACCCGGTCGACGAGGCATGTTGTAGGAGAGGGGGCGTTGCGGGGGCGGAGCCCCCGCACAAGGGAGGGCCGAATAGGCCCGACCGCCCAAAAAAGCGAGGAGAGAGTGAAGAGGAGTGAGGAGAGAGAACTGCCTTTTCCTCTGACTCTGGGTTGATCGTGAGATGGTTGGGGCTTCGCAGCGACCTGAGGTATGGGGAAGTGCGCCCCCATTTTGGGATGCACGCGTGTGAATACGCATTCGGGCTATTGGCGCGACCGGGGATTCAGCGCATCGTTGAGGCCGTCGCCAAGAAAGTTGGCAGCGAAAACGATGAGTGAGAGGGTAATTCCTGGCACAGCGACAAGGTGCGGCCTCTCGCGCCAGACACCCATATTCTCGGTGATCATCGCCCCCCAGCTCGCGCCAGGCGGTTGGATGCCGATGCCCAGAAAGCTAAGCGAGGACTCGGCCAGCACAATGGAGCCGAAGCCGGCTGTGGCAGCCACGATCACCGGCCCCAGGGCATTGGGCAAGAGATGGCGCAGGACAATGCGCGGCGTCCGTACGCCGACCGCCTCTGCCGACAG